>DASYRY010000220.1:0-3367 GCA_036004025.1 Candidatus Polarisedimenticolia bacterium
AGATCAACAATTCCATCATCACGACGACCCAATTCGAGGAGAGGCTCGAAGTCTACCGGCAGCAGCTCGCCCGCAAGTACCCCGACGAGGATCTCTCCACAAGAATGGAAGCCGCCACCGACAATCTCCTGCGGAACATGATCATGGAGACGCTCCTGGTGCAGCGAGCAGATGTCATTCTGGATATGGACAAGGTAAAAAAGAATCTCCTCGAGGATTTCAAGAAGCAACAGAAGATCGAGAACGACGAAGAGCTGGACCGCCTCCTGAAGGAGCAGAAGATGTCGCGCAGCGACCTCCTGGAGACGCTCGTGCGGCTTTCGGTTCCCCAGGAGATCATCAACTACGAAGTCCGGCGCAAGATCAGCGTCTCCGACAAGGAGATCAAGAAGTACTACGAGGAGCACCGGAAGGATTTCACCAAACCCGAGCGGGTCGTCTTCCGCGAGATTGTCGTCCTGTTCGAGGATGCGACCAAGGAGGAGGCGCGCAGCAGGGCCGAGGGAATCCGTCGCGAGCTGGACGGGGGCGCGGAGTTCGGAGAAGTTGCCGCACGGGAGTCGGGAGTCTCCAGCAAGGAGCGGGGAGGCCTGGTCGGGCCCTTCACCCGGGGCGAGCTGCGTCCGGAGATCGAGAGCCAGGTGTTCGCCCTTCAGCCCGGGCTGCTTGCCGGGCCGATCGAGTCGTCGCGCGCCTTCCACATCGTGCGGCTGGAGACGAAGGAAGGCGAGGAGGTCACCGCTCTCGCGGAGGCGCAGGATCCGATCACCGAGAAGATCCGGGACTCCCGCTTCAAGGAGAGCCTCGAGGCCTACCTGGAGCGCTTGTGGAAGGAGAATTACATCCACGTCTTCCCGAAGTTCGGGAGCTCCGAATGGAAGCCCACGGACACCCTGGAAGGAGCCCCGGGAAGCGGCCCGTGAGATGATCTCCCTCTGGCCAACTCCCGAGAGGCTGTGATAGACTCGGCGCAAATTCGGAACTTCCACCCGCGATCACCATCGCACGAGAGAGAGGGTCTCCACCGAATTCATACTTCGCAGCGAGCCCGGGTTGAAGGAAGGGTTGCGCCGCCGGCCATCCGATGAGATCGGGAGGAGAGAAGGAGCATGGCGTGAAAGGGCATCAGAATAAGAGAGGTGAGGACATGATCCATCGTAAGCTCATCCGGCCTAACCTTTCGGAGCTCAAAGACAGGATGACCCCGGGGGCCGCGTCGCACCGGCCGCAGCGCAAGCAGGTCCCTCCCGAGCAGACCAACGCGGAGGCCTTCTACTATCTCAAGCAGATGAACGCCAAGACCCCCATGGTGGTGGTCCTCGACGACGGGGAGCAGCTCCACGGCGTCATCGAGTGGTACGACAAGACCTGCATCAAGGTGAACCGGGAAGGCTCGCCCAACCTGCTCGTGAACAAGCGCTGCATCAAGTACATGTACAAGGCCGACGAGACTCCCGAGTCGAAGTCCGAGCGGGACGAGGCTTTCTAGCCACGTGACACCCACCCTGGCGTTGACCGCCGGTGATCCCGGGGGGATCGGCCCCGAAATCGCGGTGAAGTGTCTGTCCGATCTCGACGTTCTCTCCTCGTGCCGCCTCATCGTGATCGGGGATGCGGCTCAGCTCCAGAAGACCGCGTCCGAGCTTCGATCCCCGCTTCCGCAAAGCGTCCAGATATGGGACGGACGATCGGTGCTGGAAGGAGCCGGCCCCTACCTGCTGGACCTCGGCCCGCCTCCTGAGGAAGTGTCCCCCGGAGTGCCCAGCGCCGCTTCGGGCCAGGCCGCCATGGCGGCCATCAAGAAGGCCGTATCGCTCGCTTGGGAGCGCAAGGTCGAGGCCATCATCACCGGCCCTATCAGCAAGAAAGCGCTGTACCTGGCAGGCCTCGGAGCCACCGGTCATACGGAAATCCTGGCCCGGCTCACGGACAGTCCGCAGGTGGGGATGATGTTCGTGACTCCCGCATTCAACGTCGTCGTCCTGAGTCATCACGTCTCCCTGCGAAGCGCTCTCGATCTCGTCTCCCGGGATCGTCTCGCCGGATTGATCCGCTTCGCGGGAGCGGAGTTCCGCCGCATCTTCAAGGACGAGCCGCGCATCGGCGTAGCCGGATTGAATCCTCACGCCGGTGAGGACTCCCTGTTCGGAGACGAGGAGGAGAAGGAGATCGTGCCGGCGATTGAGAAGTGCCGGGAGGAAGGGCTGGACGTCTGGGGTCCCTATCCCCCGGACACGCTTTTCCTCCGAGCCATCCGCAAGGAATTCAATCTCGTCGTCGCCCTCTACCACGATCAAGCCACGATTCCCGTGAAGGTCTCCGCATTTGGCAAATCGGCGGGACTCACGCTGGGTCTTCCGTTCCTGCGAACCACGGTGGACCACGGGACCGCCTACGACATCGCGGGCCGTGGAACCGCCGACCCCTCCAGTCTCAAGGCTGCCGTCTCCCTCGCCGTCCGCCTGACCGGTCCCCACCAAGCCTCCTGAACCCTGTCGACCGTCACGGATCCCCGAGGCCTTTCGGGTGGACCTTCCTCGCAGACTCCTCGACGAGCGCCAAGGAACTTTCGGCCGCGATGGAAGCGCTTGAAGTCGACGGGGACGTCGATGGAGAGGAGACCCAAGCCGCGTGGGACGCGCGACGCAGGTCAGAGTTTCCAGCGATGGTAGCTCGCAAGCATCAGGAAGGCGATGCGCCAGAGGATGATCCCGAGCGCGAGCGTCACGAGGCCCAGGAGGAGCAGGGAGACCTTGCGGTAAGCGATGAAGTGGCCCACGAGGAGGAGGATCCAGAGCAGCGACAGGCTCAGGCCCGCAGTTTGCGCGAAACGGGCCGAGCGATGGTCGATCGCCTTGTCCAGGAAGAATGTCCGCGCCACGAAAGATGGAATCATGTCGGAACTCACTCCTTTCGTGGGCTCGACCTTTACGGCGACATCGTCCTCGATCTGCCCAGGTCGGCGCTCAATGAAGACGTAGCCGTCGCCCCGAGAGCCTATTCGCATTGAGCCTCGGGAAAGTATAGCGTCAGAATCAATGCTTTTTGAGGGAAGCCTGTCGCAGGAAGCATTTTCCAAATGAAGGATCACCGGTCCCGCGCTACGGACAGGGAACACAGAACGAACCGAATGTCCACACCCGCCTTGAAGGCATCTCCCATTCGCTGCACTCCATTTGAGAAGCCTTGGATCATACCGCTAAGGCTAGCTGTGGTAGCAGCGCCTGTGGCCGGATTGGGCTTCCCCCACTTTGGTGGACACTATCTGAAAGGCGGATGTGATGTCCAACATGCAAACCAAAACAGCAGGTCGACGGGCAAGGCGGCGGTTCACCTCCGAGCGGAGCTGGCGCGGCTGCGCAAGGAG
>DASYRY010000221.1:0-1823 GCA_036004025.1 Candidatus Polarisedimenticolia bacterium
GGCACTGGAATCGCGCAAGCCGAGATCTCCGGCTGCCTCAGGTTCTGCGGCAGTGAGCGGGATGAACGCCAGATTGAGATCGTCAAGAAGTGATGAGGAGGTAGCAGCGGATCGCAGTGGTCTGAAATAGGGCCCTCGAAAGTCGGGCCTCCAGATTCCCACTTACACTGTGGGCACGTGACCTGTCCCTCCTGCGGCCGTGAGAACCCGGAGGGATTCAGGTTCTGCGGCCAGTGCGGGGCATCGTTGGTGGCAACCTCGGCGACGCCCGGTGAGGAGCGCAAGGTCGTCACCGTGCTGTTCTGTGACCTCGTCGGATTCACTGCCCGCTCCGACCGAGCGGATCCCGAGGACACCAAGGCGACGCTTCGCCCGTTCCACACCCGCCTGAAGCGGGAGATCGAGGCGTACGGCGGCACGCTGGACAAGTTCATCGGTGATGCTGCATTGGGGGTCTTCGGATCGCCTGTGTCGCACGAAGACGATCCCGAGCGAGCGGTCCGCGCGGCCCTTGCGATCCAGGAGGCGATGGCGGAGCTGAATGCCGGGGATCCCAACTTGAAGCTCGAGGTTCGACAAGGGATCAACACGGGCGAGGCCGTGGTGGCCTACGGACTCGGCCCTCAGATCGGGGAGGCGGTCACGGGTGACGTGGTCAACACGGCCTCGCGCCTGCAGTCGGTCGCCCCGGCCGGACGCATCGTCGTCGGAGAGGCGACGCACCGGGCGACCAAGGACGTCTTCGTATACCAGCCACTCGACCCGGTAAGGGTGAAGGGTAAGGCCGAACCGCTCAATGTCTGGATTGCCGTGAAGGCCCGGGGTCGGGTGGGCGCCGAGATCGTCCGGCGCCCGATGACCAGGCTGGTCGGCCGGGAAGAAGACCTCCGTCGCCTCCAACGTGTCCTGGCAGAGACAGTCGACCGCGCAGCCGCAAGACTGGTCACGATCGTTGGCGAACCGGGGGTCGGGAAGAGTCGACTCGTGGCCGAGCTCTCCGCCCACGTGGAGGCGCTGCCGGAGCTCGTCACATGGCGTCAGGGCCGCTGCCTCCCCTATGGCGACGGGGTCACATTCTGGGCACTCGGGGAGATCGTGAAGGCGCAGGCCGGGATCATGGAGTCGGACTCGCCCGAGGAGGCGTGGACCAAGCTGGACGCCTCGATCCCGGAGACCGACAGCGAGCGCGAGTGGCTGAAGCAGCGTCTGGCTCCCCTTATCGGGGCGGAATCCACCTCGGCAGCCGATCGAGAAGAGACCTTCACCGCGTGGCGCCGATATCTCGAGTCGATCGCTTCCAAAGGGCCGACCGTGTTCGTTTTCGAGGACGTCCACTGGGCTGATCCGGCCATGCTGGAGTTCATCGAGCACGCCGCGCTGGCCTCGGTTGGATTTCCGATGCTGCTCGTCTGCACGGCTCGCCCGGACCTCTTCGAGCGAAACTCAGGCTGGCCCGCTGCCTCGAGCGATCCACTGAGGATCACCCTCGCCCCGTTGAACGCCAAGGAGACGGCCACGCTCATCTCTCTGCTTCTCGATCAGGCCGCACTTCCGGCAGAGGTTCAGTCGCTTCTCCTTGACCGCGCCGGCGGCAACCCGCTGTACGCGGAGGAGTTCGTGCGGATGCTCAAAGACCAGGGTCTCCTCGTTCGGTCGGGGAGGAACTGGGAGCTGGTCGAGGGTGCCGACCTCCGGTTCCCCGAATCCATCCAAGCCCTCATCGCAGCCCGGCTGGACACTCTCGAGCCCCCTCTGAAGGCCCTGCTTCAGGATGCGTCGGTGATCGGAAAGGTCTTCTGGCCAGGAGCGGTGGCCGCCATGGG
>DASYRY010000222.1:0-2510 GCA_036004025.1 Candidatus Polarisedimenticolia bacterium
GCCAAGTTCTTTCCCATGATCCACAATGGAACCCTCTACTTCCTCACGAACTGGAAGGCGCCCCGGTTCCGGATCATGTCGTGCGCGCCGACCGAGACCGACCCCGAGCAGTGGAAGGAGATCGTGCCGGAGGGGGAGCAGACGATCAGTTCCTTCGAGATCGTCGGAGGCCGCCTCGCGATCCTCGAACTCCGCGACGCGACTTCGCGCCTTCGCACCACGGCGCTCGATGGTTCCGGCGGCGCCGACGTCGAGCTTCCGGGGCTCGGCACCCTGGGCGAGATCCAGGCGGACCCGGAGGGCACGGCCCTGGCCTTCGACTTCTGGACGTTTTTCTCGCCCCCCGCGCTGTACCGGTTCGACGTGGCCTCCGGAACGCTGAAGGAGTTCGAGCGGCTGGAGGGGATCGACACAACCCAGTACGAGTCCTCCCAGATCCGGTACGCGTCCAAGGACGGCACGTCGATTCCGATGTTCCTCGTCCACCGGAAGGGAATGCAGCGCGACGGCAACCAGGCTACGCTCCTGACCGGGTACGGCGGCTTCGGGATTTCAATGATGCCCTCCTTCAGCTCCGCCATCATGATGTGGCTCGAAAAGGGCGGCGTCTTCGCGATGCCCAACCTGCGCGGCGGCGGCGAGTACGGCGAGGCGTGGCACCAGGCGGGGATGCTGGCGAACAAGCAGAACACCTTCGACGATTTCATCGCGGCGGCGGAATGGCTCGTGAAGGAGAAGGTGACCTCGCCCGGGAGACTGGCCATCCTGGGGGGCTCGAACGGCGGGCTTCTCGTCGGCGCGGCGCTCACCCAGCGCCCCGAACTCTTCCGGGCCGTGGTGTGCGACGTGCCCCTCCTCGACATGGTGCGCTTCCACCGGTTTCAGCTCGCCCGGCTCTGGATCCCGGAGTACGGCGACCCGGAAAAGCCCGAGGACTTCAAGTGGCTTTACGCCTACTCGCCCTACCACCGGGTGAAGGACGGGACGCCCTATCCCGCCGTATTCCTCCGGACGGCGGAGGGGGACACGCGCGTGGACCCGATGCACGCGCGCAAGATGTGCGCCCGGCTCCTGGAAGCCTCGACGTCGCGGCGTCCGATCCTCTTCTGGTGCGAGAAGAAGGCGGGCCACGGCGCCGGCAAGCCCCTGTCGAAGCAGCTCGACGACCTTGCGGATGCCTACGCGTTCCTGATGTGGCAGCTGGGCATGGAGTGAGCCCGGATTGTGGATTGCGGATTATTGATGGGCGTTAGACCGCATCCGCCTGGTCATCCACAATCCATCATCCATGATCCGCGTTCAGGCTTCAGGAGTGGCCGCGCGGCGGCGCGAACTGTCCGTCCGGGGCAGCTCGCCCGGGGGAGGCGGGAGCTGGAAGGTCCGCTCCGCCCCCTGCGCCAGTTCCTGGAAGACCCGCTGGCTCGACAGCGATCCTCCGACCCGTGCGTACGTCCCGTCCCGGCGCAGCACGCGCGCCTTGGCGTCGTCGAGGAGCGTCACGGCCAGGATCTCGTCGATGAGCCGCTGCTTCAGGGCGCGCTCCTCCACGGGGAAGACGACCTCGACGCGCCGGTCGAAGTTGCGCGGCATCCAATCGGCGCTTCCGAGGAAGACCTCCGGGGTCCCCCCGTTGGCGAAGTAGAAGATCCGGCTGTGCTCGAGGTAGCGCCCCACGACCGAGCGGACCCGGATCGTCTCGCTCACGCCGGGGATCCCGGGCCGCAGGCAGCAGATGCCGCGGACGATGAGCTCGATCGGGACGCCGGCCTGCGAAGCGCGGTAGAGGGCCCGGATCACGGCCCCGTCGACCAGGGCGTTCATCTTGGCGATGATGCGCGCGTCGCGCCCCGCCTGTCGGTGGGCGATTTCACGCTCGATCTTCTCGATGGCCCACTCGCGCAGGCCGTGCGGCGCCACGGCGATCTTCTGCCACTTGGGCGGGAGCGAATACCCCGTCATCATGTTGAAGAGCAGCGCCACCTCCTCGCCGATCCGGTCGTCGCACGTCATCAGCGCCAGGTCGGTGTACATCTTCGCCGTCGCGGGGTTGTAGTTCCCGGTTCCGAGGTGGACGTAGCGCCGGATCCGGTCGCCGTCGTTGCGGACGACCAGGGTCACCTTGCAGTGCGTCTTGAGGCCCACGAGGCCGTACACGACGTGGGCGCCGACGCGCTCCAGCTGGCGCGCCCATTCGATGTTCGCCTCCTCGTCGAAGCGGGCCTTCAGCTCCACGAGCGCCGTCACCTGCTTGTCCCGCTCCGCGGCGTGCGACAGCGCCGCCACCACGGGGGAGTTGCGCCCTGTGCGATACAGGGTCTGCTTGATGGCCAGCACGTCGGGGTCCTTCGCGGCCTGCTGGACGAAATCGACGACGGTCTCGAACCCTTCGAAAGGGTGGTGCAGGAGGAGGTCGCCCTGTCGGATCAGGCTGAAGAGGTCCCCCTTGTGTTTCTGCAGGCGCTTCGGCGGCTGGGGCGTGCCGGGATCGTCCCGAAGCGACGCGTGACCCG
>DASYRY010000223.1:0-10566 GCA_036004025.1 Candidatus Polarisedimenticolia bacterium
AGGAAGCACTGATGCTCCGTCGAGAACTTCTGGCAGATGGAGAGCCTGTCCTTCTGGATTTCGTCGGAGGTGATGCCGACGAGACGTCCCATCTCGCCGGGGTGAGGCGTGAGGATCAGGGGGCGGTCCTTTCCGCTCAGCGCCTCGGCATGCCCTTGAAAGGCGTTGAGACCGTCGGCATCCAGGACGAGGGGCACCCGGGTTTCGGAGACCAGCTCCCGGATGAAGGATTGGGTCTCGGCGGCCGTGGTCAACCCGGGGCCGAGAGTCAACACTCCTTTTCCCTCCAGAAGCTTGAGGACCCTTGGCGTGGCTTTGGAGGAAACCGTTCCTTCCCGCGTCTCGGGGATCGGCTCGGTCATCATCTCCATCACCTGGGGCGCCAGGATCGGCTGCACGCTCTCCGGAGTCGCCACCGTGACCAGGCCGACGCCGGCCCTGAAGGCTCCCTCGGCCACCATTCTCGCGGCCCCGGGCTTGCCTTTGGATCCGGCCACGACCAGCAGGTGCCCGTAGTCTCCCTTGTGGCTTTCGACCTTTCTCTTGGGAAGGTACTCGGACAGATCGTCGGGATCCATCAAGTTGAGGCGAACGGCTTCCGCCTCCACCGCCTCGCCGGGCACGCCGATGTCGGCGATGTAGACCTCGCCGACCTTCTCCTCGGCCGGCAGGAAGATGTGGGGAATCTTCGGGCAGCCGAACGTGACCGTGGCGTCCGCGTTGATGCAGATTCCCGGAATCTCGTTGGTGTCCGCGGAGAGTCCCGAGGGGATGTCCACCGAGACACGCACGGCCGCGGCATTGTTCACGTCCCGCATGACTTCCTCGAGGAAGCCGCGCACTCCGCCCTGAACGCCGATTCCGATGAGAGCGTCCACGATGAGATCGAAGCCTCCCAGCTCCGGGAGGAAGTCGTGCCACCCGCGGACGTCGGGAATCTCCTGCAGCTCCACGCCTGATTTCTCCAGGATGTGGAGATTGACGAGAGCCTCGTCCTTGGCGTCGGATTTTTTCCCGAAGAGCAGGACGCGGATGTCGTGGCCCCGATTGTGCAGGTGCTTGGCCACGACCATCCCGTCGCCCCCGTTG
The DNA here is from genome assembly GCA_036004025.1 of Candidatus Polarisedimenticolia bacterium. Classification (GTDB taxonomy): domain Bacteria; phylum Acidobacteriota; class Polarisedimenticolia; order Gp22-AA2; family AA152; genus AA152. Next base: position 1,090 of record DASYRY010000223.1, read on the forward strand.
TTCCCCTTGCCGCAAAGGACGAGGATGCTTCGATCGTCGAGGTCGTCGAATTCCGATTCGAGATAATGCACCACCTGCAGCCCCGCGTTCTCCATCAAGACGACTCCGGGGATGCCGTACTCCCGCGTGGCGCGCTGGTCGATGCTCCTGGACTGGGCCGCGTTGAGGATTTTCAAGGGTTCTCCCTGCGGGCACGAAATATAGCCGAAGCAGATGAAAAGCCGCAAGCGGGCGTTCCCGGTGGATTTTGACAGGCGGGAGCGGCGCGCGGATAATGTGCTCCAATTCTTGAGAGGCAAGGGGTTAGGTCATGATCCGTTTCCTGACTGCCGGCGAGTCGCACGGACCGGGGCTGGTCGCCATCCTGGAGGGAATCCCGGCGGGATTGCTCGTGGGATCGAAAGCGATCGACGCACAGCTCAAGCGCAGGATGGGAGGATACGGCCGCGGAGGCCGCATGAAAATCGAGTCGGATCGCTCGAGGCTGTTGTCGGGGGTCCGCTTCGGCAGGACCCTGGGAAGCCCCATCGCGCTGCTCATCGAGAATCTGGATTGGGCCAACTGGGAGGCCGCCATGAGCCTGGAGCACGCTCCTTCGGATCCTGCCGCCCGACGCCGGGTGAGCCGGCCTCGCCCGGGGCATGCGGACCTGGCGGGAGCCTTGAAGTACGACACGCACGATGCTCGGGACATTCTGGAGCGCGCCTCCGCGCGGGAGACTGCGGCGCGGGTGGCGGTCGGCGCCGTTTGCCGGATTCTCCTCCGGGAGTTCGAGATCGAAATCGCCAGCCACACCACCTCGGTGGGCGCCGCCGTCGCGCTCTCCGGAAGGGACGCGTCATGGGCGCGCATCCGGAAGTGTGAAGGCTCGCCGCTGCGCTGCGCGGACTCCAAGCTCGAGAAAAGGATGATGCGCGAGATCGACCGGGCCCGGAAGCAGGGTGATTCGGTGGGTGGCAGCTTCGAGATCGTGGCACGAGGCGTGCCGCCGGGATTGGGCACGCACCGGCAATGGGATCTGAGGCTGGCCGGGCGCATCGCGGGCGCGCTGCTTTCGATTCCTTCGGTGAAGGGCGCGGAAATCGGCGCGGGCTTCTCGAGCTCACGAGCGAGGGGTTCGGCGGTGCACGACGAGATCTTCTACAGCGCCAGGCGGCGGAGCTTCTACCGCAAGACCAACCGCGCGGGGGGAATCGAAGGCGGCATGACCAATGGGGAGGAAATCCGGGCGCGCGCCTTCGTGAAGCCCCTGTCCACCCTGCCCACGTCGCTCAAGTCGGTGGATCTGGTCACGAAGGCTCCCTTCGAAGCGGCCGTGGAGAGAACCGATACGACGGCCATCGCCGCGGCCGGGGTAATCGGCGAGGCGATGGTGGCCATCGTGCTGGCCGACGCGCTGCTGGCGAAGTTCGGCGGTGACAGCCTGCGAGAGGTGAAGCGAAACTTCCGGGGCTACGGACGCCAGCTTCGCTCCTTCTAGCTCTCGGATCCGCTTCTCTTGCCTCCGAGCTGACTCCAGGCGGGAACTCCCGCCAGACTCTTCGCGAGTCGGATCCCCCGAAGCATCGCACGCGTCAGAGCCTCCACGGCGAGCGCTTCCAACACGAGCATGTCGCAGGACTGCCTTCCCGTGGAGAGCGCGAAGACGAGATCTCCGTCGTTCATCGTGTGCGCGGGAGAGAGGGTGCGGGCGAGGGCGACCTGGGAAGCCGCCGCGAGTCTGCAGGCCTGCTCGCGCGTCAGAGAGGCATTGGTGGCGATCAATCCCAGCGTGGTGCTGTCGAGCGCGCCGCGTCGGGCGTGAGGACTTCGTCGCAAGCCCGCTTCGATCCCCACGAGCCGCCGGCCCCGCGCCGACTGGCGCGCGCCGGCAAGAATCCGGCCGGTCTGGGGATCCCTGATATCGCCGAAGGCGTTCACCACCGCCAGAGCCCCGACTCGGACTCTTCCCCGGGCCAAGCTGGCCGAGCCGAGTCCTCCTTTCATGGCGCGCCCGATCCCGAACTGCTTTCCCACCGAAGCCCCGGTTCCCGCCCCGACGCTCCCTTCGAGAATGGTCCCGGACCGGGCCCGGAGGCAGGCGCGATAGGCCATCTTCGCGTCGGGTCGTCGAAGGGGATCTCCGACTCCCAAATCGAAGAGGATCGCACCGGTGACGATCGGAATCCTCAGCCCGCGAACCGGGAAGCCGATGCGGCGCTCCTCCAGGTACCGCATGATCCCGGCGCCCGCATCCAATCCGAAGGCGCTTCCCCCCGCGAAGAAAACGGCGTGAACCTTCTCCACCCGGTGACCGGGCTGGGCCACGGTGGGATTTCGCAGGCTGGAACCCCCTCCACGCACGTCCAGCCCGCAGACCGCCCCCGCCTCGCACAGGACGACCGTGATCCCGGTCGCGCCTTTCCGATCACTGGCTTGACCGACCTTGATTCCCTGGATGTTCACCGATTCCCCCGGTGCCGCGGCGGCGGAGGGTAGCATACGGGGCCGGGTCACGTCATGTGCGGTCGGCTCATCCACATCCTGTGGAAAGTCTGTGGATAAGCTCCGCGAAGTCCCGTGGAGCAGCGGTGCATAGGGTGCGGACGGGCTGTGGAAAGGGGTGCTCCAAGTCGCCGGTCTTGAAGGGTTTGACAGCCAACCGGCCTGCCCCTATCCTGGGCGGGCCTGAAGTGAGGGGAAGATGAGATGAGCCTGAAGGTGCAAGTCGTACAGTTCGGCATGGGACCGATCGGAATGGCCCTGGCGCGCGAGGTGCTGGCGCGTCCCGACCTCGAGCTGGTGGGGGCGGTGGATCGCTCGCCCGATCTTGCGGGACATGCCCTCGACGAGGTGCTCGGACCCGAAGCCCACCGGCTGCCTCCCGTCGTGCCGAACCTGGGGGATCTCCCCACGCCGGCACAGCCCCGGGTCGTCCTGCACGCCACGAGCTCGCGTCTCGATCGCGTGCTCCCCCAGCTCGAGGAAATTCTTTCCCTAGGCTACCACTGCGTCTCGTCCTGCGAGGAGCTGTCCTATCCTTATCTGCGGCATCCCGATCTCGCATCCCGCCTGGACGAGATGGCCCGTGCGGCCGGCGTCGGGCTCGTCGGGGCGGGCGTGAATCCCGGCTTCGCACTGGATCTCTTGCCGGCCGTCCTTTCCACGGCCTGCCGTCGCGTGGAGCGGGTGCATGCCTCTCGGGCGGTGGAAGTGACCCGGCGCCGGGAGCCGCTCCAGCTGAAAGTGGGTTTGGGCTTGACCCTGGATGCTTACCGGACCAAGGAGAAGGCGACGGGTGGCATGGGACACGTGGGCCTGGCTGAATCGGCAGCCCTGCTGGGATCCGCGCTGGGGTGGCAGGCCGAGAAGGTGAACGAGCTCACCGAGCCGGTGGTCACGGAGCATGAAGTCACCATCGGCCAGCATACCTTGCCGCCGGGCTCGGTCCTGGGCACTCGCACGCGAGCCTCGCTCGTGGTGGAAGGAATCGAACGGGTCCTGCTCCAGGTTACGATCGCGGCGGCGGTGGGGCGGGAGGAGGATCGCATCCTCCTCGAGGGAGATCCGCGTTTGGAGCTGATCATTCCGGGTGGGATTCCGGGGGATTCCGCCACAGCTTCCATCCTGGCAAGCATGGCTCGGCGGATTGTGGCCGTCCCCCCCGGCCTGCATAGCGTTCTGACTCTTCCGGTGGTCCCTCCGCGCTTGCCCCGTCCTCTTTAGGGCGGTTCTAGAGCGCCAGGTCGGCTTCCTCAGTGAGGAAGTAGGAGCCGCAGACGCGATCCAGCGTGTCGGCGTCCAGCGACGGCTCCACCCCTGCGAAGCGCGCCGAGTCCACCACTTTCTCCAGGATGTCCCGCGGGTGGCAGCACCGCACGGGGACTCCCTGCTTCTCGTAGTACTCCGCGAACAGGTACTCCACCGCCCAATCGCCTCCCTGGATCTCGTGCCGCTCGCACTCCCGCCGGAAGATGTCATGGTACTCGGCGCGCGTGGGATCGGTGATGGCGATCTTGTAGCGAATCCGTCTGAGGAAGGCCTCGTCCACGAGATCGTGCGGCCGCAGGTTGGTCGCGAAGATCACCAGGGTGCGGAAGGGGACCGGGAACTTCCGGCCGGTGTGGAGCGTGAGATAGTCCACCCCCCGGTCCAGCGGCACGATCCATCGATTCAGGAGATCGCGAGGCTCGACGAGCTGTCGCCCGAAGTCGTCCAGGATGAACACGCCGCCGTTGGACTTCATCTGGAGAGGAGCCTGATAGAAGCCCTCCCGGGAGTTGAACGTGAGATCCAGCATCTCGAGGGTGAGCTCGCCGCCGCTGAAGACGACGGGGCGGCGCGCTTTCACCCAGCGTCGATCCGCGAGGTCTCCGGCCAGCGGAGATCCTTCCGGAGTCGCGGAGGCGGGAGCCTCTTCCCCGTGGAAGACGGGGTCGTACAGCTTGATCACCTGCTGGTCCATCTCCACCGCGTGCGGGACGTAGATGCCGCCTCCCAGGGAGCGGCCGATCGCCTCGGCCAGCATCGTCTTGCCGTTTCCAGGCGCGCCGTAGAGGAAGAGGGTCTTGCGGGCCGCTACGGCCGGACCGACCCGCTCGAGGAGTCCCGGCGTCAGGACCATGTGGGAGAACGCTTCCCTCAGGCGCTCGGCGGGGATCCGCTCCAGGCCAAGATTCTGCAGCGTCACCCGGCGGCTGTATTCGGCGAGGGAGACCGGCGCGGGTCCGACGTATCGGCTCACCGACATGGCTTCCCGGGCGCGGTCGCGGCCCGCCGAGAGGATGCAGTAGCGGTAGGCGGCGCGGCTGGGGCCGTCGTTTCCCTTCATCTCCAGGAGCCGCTCCCGCTTCAGGGATTCCAAGGTCTCCTCGAGGACGTTGAAGGGAAGGCGCAGCGCCTCGGAGAGCTCCGTCCCCTTCATCTCGTTCTGGTAGTAGAGGGTCTTCAGGGTCAGGTCGAAGATGAAGGCGGAAGAGAGTCCCGTCTCTTCCACGGTGCGGGGGGCCCGCGGCGTTTCCGAGTCGTGGGTCAGGGGATTCATGACCTCCATCACGGTCCTTCTGTTCATGAACGCTTCCTCCTAGTGTTCGATTTCGATTCGGTCGCCCAGTTGAGTCCCCGTCCGACGAATGGTGCCGGCGGGGAGCTCGAGAACGGTTTTCGCCTTCCAGCGGATGGGCGCGAACCGCCCGGGGGAGAGGTTCTCCTCCACCCCCACCACGTTGCTCTCCCGGTCCAGGAACAGCACGTCGATGGAAAAGGCCATTCCATGCGTGTGCACACCGCGGCAGGGAATGATCCAGAGCCCCTCGCCGCTCTCGAGTCCCGAGCGCCCCTGGAGTCCCTTGAGTCGGGTCCAGAAGCTGTCCGCTTTCCGGACCCTGTGGGCCAGGTCCGTGCGGCGATGGCGATTCACGGCCTTCACGATCGTTTCTCCTACTTCGCGGTGCTCTGGATCGTCTCGCCGAAGATCCGGGCAAGGTTCAGGAACGCCGGACCGAGGATCACCACCAGCAGGGCCGGGAAGATGCAGAACAGGAGCGGGAAGATCAACTTGATGGTGGTCTTCGCGGCCGCCTCCTCCGCGCGCTGGATCCGCTCGGTGCGCAGGCAGTCGGAGTGGACGCGGAGGGACTTCGCCACGCTGGTGCCGAACTTGTCCGTCTGGATCAGCATGGCCGCCAGGGCGATGATGTCGTCGACGCCGGTCCGCTCGCCAAGGTTCTTCAGCGCCTCGCCGCGTGTCCGCCCCGCGCGAATCTCGAGGTTGACGAGCTTGAGCTCGACGCTGATCTCCTTGTGCGTCTTCTCGAGCTCGTCGGCGACCTTCACGATGGCCTGGTTGAGCCCCATGCCGGCCTCCACGCACACCACGAGCAGGTCCAATGCGTCGGGAAGGCTCAGCTTGAGCCGGTGCTGGCGACCCCGGGCCAGGCTTCTGAGCACCAGCTTGGGCATGAGCATTCCCGCGAGCGCCAGGACCGCCACGGCGAAGAACCGGGTGGCCGGCATCATGTGCATCTGCAGCGTTCCGAGGTAGAACACCACCGGGAGGCTCACCATGCACAGCATCCGGATGAGGTTGTAGGTCCCCAGGGCGGTGCCCGATCGGTAGCCGGCGTGGTGCAGGAGCTTCTGGGTCTTGGAGGCATCGCCCATCGAGATGGGAGTCTTGAGCATGCCCTTGCGCAGCGCCAACGACTTCTTCGGATCCACCGGCGACCCCGCGAGCGCCGCGCCCAGATCGGCAGGGATCTCCATGGCGGCCGAGCCGACAGGGAGCTTCTTCAGTCGCACCATCGCCGACCTCTTCGGCCGAAGCACCAGGTAGCCCGCCGCGCTGAGCGACAGGGTGAAGGTGGCCATCAGTCCCCAAAGCAGAAGCATCTCGAGAGTCATCGCCTATACCTCAATGTTGACGATCTTGCGGATCCAGATCAGGCCCATCAGCTGCAGCACCGCCGCGGCGATGAGCAGCCGGATTCCCCAGGGATCCTGAAAGATGATTTTCATGTACTCGTAGTTCAGGGCCAGGGTGATGGCCCCCATGACCGGGGGCAGGCACATCAAGATGATGCCGGTGAGCTTGGCCTGCGCCGTGTGCACCTTGAGCTGGCGGAAAATCCGGAAGCGCTCGCGAATGGTCTGGGAGATCTTGCCCAGGAGCTCGGCCAGGTTGCCGCCCGACTGGCGCTGGATGAGCACCGCCACGACGAACAGCTTCAGGTCCAGCAGGGCGATGCGCTCGAGAAGATTCAGCAGGGCGGTCTTCAGCGGTAACCCATAGTTCTGCTCCTCGAAGACCTTCTGGAATTCCTTCGCCACCGGATCGGGCATCTCGTCGGCGATCATCTTGATCCCGGTGTTGAAAGCGTGTCCGGCGCGGATGGCGCGCGACAGCAAGTCGATGGCGTCGGGGAACTGTGCCTCGAAGCGGCGAAACCGCTTCGTACGGATTCGCATGACGACCAGGACCGGGAGGAACCCTCCCAAAACCGCCGCCGCCAGGGCGATCAGGATGCCCTGATGGAACCCGAGCGGCAGGAGAAACCCCGCGACACCGGCGCATGCGATGAGCAGCACGAGGGTACCGGTCTTCATCTTGAGGTCGGCCTGCTCCAGGAGCCGCTTGAGCTTGCCGCCCGCCCGAAAGCGGAGAAGGACCCTCTGCAGCGGGCCGATCCCGGAGAGGGTGGAGTCCTTGAGGATGCTCAGCTCCTCGTCTCCCGCGCCGCTCGCGGCCAGCACCGCGGACATCCGAGCCATCATGAGCTTGTCCACGCTGCGGCTCGGCTGCCGCACGAAGAACATTCCCACTCCCACCACCATCAGGGAGGTGGAGCAAAAGACCAGGAAGACGGCGACAAGCATGGACTACCTCCAGCTCCGGTTGGTGTGCGCGGCTTCGAGTGTGGCTGTTTCGTCGAACATATCCAGCGGCAGATGGATCCCGGAGAGGCGCAGGCGATCCGCGAAGCGCGGCCGGATTCCGGTGGGCCGAAAGCGCCCCACCATCTTGCCTTCCTCGTCGATCCCCATTTTTTCGTAGGTGAAGATTTCCTGCATCGTGATCACGTCCTCTTCCATGCCGATGATCTCGGACAGACCGGTCACCCGTCGAACGCCGTCCGAGTGGCGGGCGATCTGGACCACGATGTTGATGGCCGAGGCCACCTGCTCCTTCACGGCACGCGGCGGCAGCTGGAAGCCGGCCATCGCCACCATGGTCTCGAGTCTGCCCAGGGCGTCTCTGGGCGTGTTGGCGTGGATGGTGGTCAGAGAGCCGTCGTGGCCGGTGTTCATCGCCTGGAGCATGTCGATCGCCTCTCCGCTGCGCACCTCGCCGACGACGATGCGATCGGGACGCATCCGGAGGCTGTTGATCACGAGCTGTCGCTGCGTGATCTGTCCTTCTCCCTCGATGTTGGGAGGACGCGTCTCCAGCCGCACGACGTGCTCCTGCCGCAGCTGGAGCTCGGCGGAGTCCTCGATCGTGACGATGCGCTCGTTGTTGGGAATGAAGGACGAGAGGACGTTGAGCAGGGTCGTCTTGCCGGCTCCGGTGCCCCCGGAAACCAGCACGTTGAGCCGGGCCTTCACGCACCCCGCCAGCAGCTCCAGGATGGGAGCCGTGAGGGAGGCGTTACGGATCAGGTCCTCTCCCGAAAGGGCGTCCTTCCTGAATTTCCGGATGGACAGGTGCGGTCCGTCGATGGACAGGGGAGGAATGATCGCGTTGATTCGGGATCCGTCCGCGAGCCGCGCGTCCACCATCGGCGAGGACTCGTCGATGCGCCGGCCGACCCGCGACACGATCCGGTCGATGATCTGCATCAAGTGGTTGTCGTCCTTGAAGGTGACCTGCGTCGTCTCGAGCTTGCCGTCGCGTTCCACGTAGATCTGGTCGAACGTATTGACCAGGATGTCGTTGATGCCGGGGTCGGCCAGCAGGGGCTCCAGCGGGCCCAGTCCGAAAATCTCGTTCAGGATCTCGTCCATGATGAGCCGCCGCTCGGCCGTGGAAAGCGGCGTCGTTTCTTGATTCATCAGGTCGGTGATCAGGGCGCGGATCCCCTGGACGGCGCTGTCCCGATCCATCTGCTGCAGGGATTCGAGGTTCAGCCGGTCGAGGACTTCCCGGTGAAGCCGCGCTTTGAGCTGCTGGAATTCCGAGGTCGTGGGCACGTGCACCGTTTCGGTCGTGGACTTCATTCGCTCCTCCTAGGGCCGCTCAGGCCGATGCTCCGTGGTGCGAGATCCGAGCCATGGCCTTGGGAAAGATCCCAAGCACCTTCTTCTTGCCGCCCGGGCTCGCCGGGGGGTGGGACTCCCCCGAGGGAACCAGAGCCGCGGCATACTTCTCGAAACAGGTCGCGAGACCGTTGTGGTTCCGGCTCATGAACGGGATACCGTCGTTGAGAGCTTCGGGGATGGAGCGGCCGTCCAGAGGCACGGTCCAGGAGACCTTCAGCTCCAGAACTTTTTCCGCCTCGTCCAGCGAGATATAGGGGTTCCGGTCGTAGCGATTGACCACGAGCCTGACGAGCTCGCGGGCGATGCCCGCCTGGTCGAGCCGGCGGAGGCACCATTGGGTGCGCCGCAGGGCCAGGAGGTCCAGCGTCGTGACCACGTGGACCAGGTCCGCCTGGGCGAGCGCCGCCTGAGTCACCGGATGGGAGACGTCGCCCGTGTTCACGACGACGCAGTCATAGTGATCCCGCAGGAATCCCAGCAGCTGTGCGATGCGCACCGGGTCCATCCCCGCGGCCTTCTCGGGGTTCTCGCTGGCGGAGAGCACCTCGAGCCCGGACACGTGCTTGAGCACCATACCGTTGAGCAGCTCCCGATCCATGCGATGGGTGTTCTGCACGGCGTCGGAGACGGTGAAGGTGGGGCTCAGGTTGAGAAGAAGCGCCGCATCGCCCGCCGACAGGTCCAGATCCACCAGAAGCGTGGAGTGCCCGCCCGAGACCAGAGTCACCGCCAGGTTGGTGG
>DASYRY010000224.1:0-9738 GCA_036004025.1 Candidatus Polarisedimenticolia bacterium
GGCGGATGATCTTCTCCTCATAGTCGGGTCCGATCTTTTGGTGCAGGTCCACGACTCGAGTGGGATCCAAATGGTGCCAGACTGTCAGGTCGATTCCCACCTGCAGCCCTTCCTTCGTGGGCGACCAGAGAGAGTCGTCCAGGCTGGCCTTCTTCCCCTCCCCGTGCGCCGCCGTCATGGTGTATTCCAGCCGCCGCAAGTCGTACATCTCGGTCTGGGTGATGAAGGGAGGGATCAGGGTGACCCCCTGGCGGGCCAGGCGGAAGGATCGGGTGAGCGTGTTGAAGATGACCATGGCGTGACCCACCGGCACGGCCCGGATCGAGGCGGGGATCAGAATCAGGAGCAGGAGGAGGGATAGGCCGAGGCCCAGGTAGCGCTTGAGACCCGCGCCTCCCGGGAGCCTGCGCCGTCCATCCGGACCCACCACCGTCACGCCCCGCAATCTCTGGACCTGCCGGATCACGATGAACGCGGAAACGAGCAGGACTAAGAAGAGCAGGAATCCGGTCATGAGCGCGCCTCCCCGGCGATCATGTCTGTTCGGGAAGCGCCGACGATATCACGCGGGGGGAGGAGATGTCATTTTCCGGAGGAGGCGGGCGGCGGAGGGATTCCGGAGGATTCCGTCTGCAGAAAATCCTCCTCCGAGTGGACGTTGAAGAAGACGTAGTTACGAAACCGCTGGGCGATCCGCAGCTTGATCTCTTCCTCCCCACTCGCGGAGTCGAGGACGAATCGACGCGTCTCGGCGTCTCCCGGAAAGGAGAGACCGAACTTGTCGATGTTGAACTGGAGCCGGTAATGGAACCCGTGCGGCTGGCGTCGGGTCGGCAGCCCGACGATGCGCAGAGCCTTGCGCCACTCGTCGGTCCGCAGAGCCAGGAGCTCCTCCTGGCCGTTCGGCTCGGCCTCCACCTTCACGAAGTTTCCCGACTCGCTGTCCACCCAGACGCGGCCGTTCCACTCCGCGATCTCCTTGCCGCGCTCGAAGGTCCTTCCTCCCCGGAAGGCGATGATGAAGGTCGAATGGAACCCCACCAGCTCGGTGCCGGCCGGATCGAAGCGGAAGTGCGGTTGATGCTGGGGCGTGAAGAGAAGGGCCCAGTCGTAGGCTCCCGGGACGCCCAGGTCGGGATCGACTTGCTTGCTGTCCGAGGGATCTCCCGTCTTCGACGGTAGCATGCGAATTTCCCTGTATCCCTTGTCGCTGCTTCCCTCGTAGAGATAATCGTACCGGCTCTTCTCCTCCCGTTTGTTTTCGCCCGTGCCGGCACTAAATCTCCCCTGGATGACGGTCTCTTCGCAGGAGAATCCCAATGCCGCCTTCTCGTACAGCGCCGACCGCGCCACCAGCCTTTTCATCATCTCGGGAAAAAGCTCTCCCGGCGTGGCGTCGCCCGAAAAGGCCGGCACGGCCCCCGACAGCAGCGTCATGCAGATTCCCAGGATCCCGGTCCTGCCGCGAGACTCCATGATCGAATTCTACTGCCTCACCGGCCTTAGTCCCAACCCCGGTGTATAATCCCCGGCCCATGCGAGCCCCCCGGGTGCAGATCGCGGTGGCCCTGCTCCTCTTCGCAATCTCCCCCCTTCTGGCAGATGCTCCCATTCCCGACGGCGCCGAGCTGGAAGCCGGCGGCGCCCGAATCGGGAGGATCGTGATCTCCCGTAAGAACATCTTCGATCCCACCGATCCCCACGAGCGCTACTGGCCCTACCGGCTCGCCAACAAGCTCCACGTGGTGACCCGTGAGGACGTCATCCGGCGCGAGCTGCTGTTCCGCGAGGGAGACCCTTACCGCCACGAAATCATCGAAGAGAGCGAACGGAACCTCCGTGCCCTGGGGGTCATCTATCATGTCCGGATCCGCCCGATCGCCTATCACGACGGGGAGGTGGATCTCGAAGTCACCAGCCAGGACACCTGGACGCTGCGGCCCTCGGCGCGCTTCTCCCGTGCCGGCGGAGACAATGCCACTGGCTTTTCTTTCAGCGAGCAGAATTTGCTGGGGAGGCTGAAGCTCTTCCAGATCAGCCGCCGCAGCAACGTCGATCGCAGCACCACGCAGTTTCTCTACGCGGACCCCCGCTTGTTCGGAAGCCGGTACGCCCTTCGCAGCTCCTACGCCCGCAGCAGCGACGGGACCTCCTGGGGGCTGTCCGTGGAGCGTCCCTTTTTCTCGCTCGACACCCCCTGGAGCATGAGCGCGGGCGGCGGAAAGATGGAGCAGGTCTCCAAGCTCTACCAGGATGGAGACACCGTCTTCGAGTTCCATCAGAACACCGATAGCTTCAACATTGCCCACGGACTTTCCACCGGGCTGGTGGGCTCTCATGTGCTGCGCTCGACGCTCGGGTTCGCGTACTTGAGGAATACCTTCTTTCAGGATTCCAACCAGGAGGGCTTCGGGCTCCGGAGCGTGCCCCCCGATCAGAAGTTCAGCGGTCCGGTGTTCACTCTCGAGAGCCTGGAGGCCCGCTACGTGAAAGTCAGGAATTACAATCAGTTCGATCGGGAGGAAGACTTCAACCTGGGCCACGATTTCAACCTCTCGCTCTGGCTCTCCCTGAGGGATTTTGAGGCCGAGAGGAGCCAGGCGATTGTGAGCCTCAGCGACTCGGTCGGTTTCCCCGCCTCGACCAAGGCGAACCTCTTCCAGACGTTTCTTCTCTCGGGGCGCGTCGGCTCGGGCGACTCGGAGAACGTGGTCGCCTCCGAGATCATCGAGTCCTACTGGAGGGTCACCAACCGGCAGACCTTCTACTCCCGGCTGGGGATCGATGTCGGCTTCAACCTGGATCCCCAGAACCAGCTCCTCCTGGGGGGGGACACCGGTCTTCGCGGCTATCCGACGCGGCAATTCGACGGGGACCGGCGCCTTCTGGTCAGTCTGGAGCACCGCTTTTTCAGCGACATGGAGGTCTTCCACCTCGTGCGCCTCGGATTCGCCGGCTTCGCCGACGTCGGCGACGCCTGGTATCAGGGCGGAGAGCGCCTGTCGGACTTGCACTCCGATTTCGGGCTCGGTCTCCGCTTCGCCGTCGTCCGATCCTCGGTCGCGACCGTCTCCCGCCTGGATCTCGCCTATTCGGTCGACGCGGATCAGACCGACTCTCCCCGTTTCCAGGTCCTCTTTGGCACCGCCCTCAGGTTTTGAAATTGAAGATCCCCCCCGAGTCGACTAACATCAGCGGCTTGGAGCCGACGGCGAGAAGGTGCGCCGCGGCTCAACCCGCATCCTTCTCCCGCGACGCGCGAAAAGCAGACCGGCGACGGGCAACGGGGCCTCTCTTCTGACGAGGAGCGTTGGTGGACGAGCCGAGTCCTTCCCCTGTCCGAGGTTCCCCGCCCCTGGGGCGGCTTGCTGTTTTCCTCGTGGCGGGCGTACTGCTCGTCGCCGCCGGGCTGGCCTATATCTTCTTCCACGGGCGCAGCGGCAAGGCAGCGCCGCCTGCGAGCGGCCAAGAGAATGCCGCTCCCAAGACGGGCGTGGTCGTCGTCCCTTTCCGGCCCTCAGAAGCCTCGCAGGAATTCGCTTGGATGGGCGATGCGGTTCCCGTTTTCCTGACCCTCTCCCTCGAAAACGACGCGAGCCTGAGAGTGCTCACACCGGAGCGCGTTTTCGATCTGATGAAGCCGGCGTCCCTTTCCTCTCAGTCCGCCGAGCTGGACGTGGCGAGGAAGGGGAAGGCCGATTTCCTGATGCGCGGCCGTGTTTCGAGCGCCTCCGGATCGGTCACGCTGGAGGCGGTCTGGGTGGAAGTCGGGACCGGCCGGGAGAAGGAGCATTGGAAAGTGGAAGGGGTGACCGCGAGCACGCTCGGCGCCAAGCTCGATGAGCTTGCGGGACACGCACGCGCCTCTCTCGGATTTCCTCCGGCCGGGACCGAGGATTTACATCTGGTCTCCCTCGTTCCGGTTCAGTCTGAAGCGACGCGATCGTTCGTCGAGGGCTGGATGCTTCTCGCCCGAGGCGACGCCCCGGCGGCCCTGGGAAAGCTCGATCCGGCGCTTCAACTCGAGGACTTCTACCTGGCCCGGTTTCTGCGGGCCCTCGCGGCGGCGCAGAGGGGAGATCCGCGAACCGCGGTGGCCGCGGCCACCCCCCTGCTGAAATCGCCGCGCTCCCTCCCCGCCCGCGTCACCCTTCTCTCGCGCGCCATCCTGGCGCTCTACCAGCCGAATCCGCGCGGCGCCGTGGCGCCTCTGGAATCGTTCCTCGCCCGCTTCCCCGACGAGAAGGTTCCCCTTTCCTGGCTGGGCGCGATCGAGCTGTTTCTCTTGCACGAGCCCGCGCGCGCCAGGGACGTGTTGAAGCATTGTGTCGAGCTGGATCCGGAAACCGTGGACGCCCGCCGGCTCCTTGGACAGGCGGCTCTCGAATCCGGTCACGCGAAAGAAGCGATCGAGGTCCTCCAGGAGGAGCTCCGGCGTCTCCCCGAGAACGCCTCTGTGCGACTGCTCCTCGCCCGGGCGCTGCGCGAAGGCAATCGGGGATCGGAGGCGGCGCGAGCCATGGATGAAATCCTGGCACGGGAGCCGGACAACGTCCCCGCGGTCGCCTTGAAAGGAACGCTGCTGCTGGATGGAAAGAAAACGCGGGAAGCGGCGGCGCTGTACGAACGACTGGCTTCGTCGTCTCAGCCGCGCGCGAAGGCCGAGGGGCGGGCGCTGGTCGCGCGCGTGGCGCTGCTGAGCGGCCGGTTCCAGGATGGGCTGCGCGATCTCCGAGCCGCGGCCGAAGCGGCGCGTGCAGCCGGCGTCCCCACTCTCCAGGGACAGTACCTGATGGCGCTCGCTCAGGCGCAGGCGATTCTGGGACGGACCCAGGAAGCGATGGTCACTTTCTCGGAGGTGCGCGGTCTGGACGTGGATCTGGATCCCGATCTGTCCCTGATCAATATCCTCGTCCTCCGCAAGGAGTACGACACGGCCCGAAAGCTGCTCGACGGTCAGGTCGCTCGATGGCAGGGACGGGTTTCGGACGCGGTCCTGCAGCGGGTGCGATCCTCCCTCGAAGGAAACATCGCGCTCCAGCAGGGAGATTTCAAGACCGCCGTCTCTCGCTTGCAAGCCGCGCTCCCACCCGAGAAATCGAAGGCCCCGATCTCCGAATCGCTCGGCCGGGCCCTCCTGAGCTCGGGCGACGCCGCTGGAGCGGAGCAGATCTTCAGGCGAATCGTGGAAGATCCCGAACGCTACTCGGACCCCCTGGGCTACGTCCTGTCGCTGATAAGGCTCGGAGAGGCCTGCGAGAAGCAGGGGAAGAAGGAAGAGGCGTTGCGCGCCTATCGGGAGGCCCTGGCCTGGTGGGGGAGCGCGGATTATCCTCTTCCGGAAATCCAGACGGCCCGCGAGGGGATCAAGCGGCTCGGGGGATGACGCCTTCCAGCACTTCCAGCGCCGTCTTGTAGCGGCCGAAAGGCGCGCTCACCTGGATCCCCTGCACCAGGTCCCGCACCTCCTGCACCGTTTCCCGCGCGATGGCGACGCCTTCCTCGCGCGCCTTCCCGAGCGCGTCGGCTTTGCGCATCCTTTCCATCACGTCGTCGGCCACGTGAACCCCGGGCACCTCATTGTTCATGAACTCCGCGTTTCTGAGGCTGGTGAGAGGCCAGATTCCGGCGATGATCGGAACGCGGAACGGCTCCACGCGCTTGAGAAAGCTTCGAAGCTGCCGCACGTCGAACACCGGCTGGGTGATGGCGAATTCCGCCCCTGCCTCCACCTTGTACTGGAACCGCCGGATCTCGTGCTCGATCTCCAGGGCCCCCGGATTGGCGCCCACGCCTACCAGGAAGGCGGTGGGAGGGGTGAACGGAGTCCCTCCCAGATCCAGGCCATGGTTGAGCCGGGTGACCATGTTGGTGAGACCGATGGAATCCACGTCGAACACCGCGGTGGCGTCGGGGTAGTCTCCCATCTTGGGCGGATCTCCGGTGATGATGAGCAGGTTCTTGAGACCCAGCGCGGCCGCGCCCAGAAGATCCGACTGCATGCCGAGAAGGTTCCGATCGCGGCAGCAGTAGTGAAGGACCGTCTCGATTCCCACCTTTTGCTCGAGGAGCACCGACAAAGCCTGCGCACCCATCCGAGCGGAGGCTCGGGGACCGTCGGGAATGTTGATGGCGTCCACGCCCGCCTCCTTGAGCATGCGGGCTCCTTCGATGACGCGGGCGGTATCAAACCCCTTCGGGGGCGTGATCTCCACGCTGGTCACCAGCCTTCCTTCCACGAGAGCGGAAGCGAACCTTGATTTTCGCGCGCGCTCCACCGGCTGGATCTCCACCCGCTGCTCGGTGGGAAGCGAAATCTCCATCGCGACGTGTGCCGGCCGGAGCGCCCGGATGGAGGATTTCATCGCCTTGATGTGCTCGGGGGTGGTTCCGCAGCATCCTCCCACGATCTTCGCACCGGCCTGGACGAACTTTCTGGCGTACGAAGCCATGTACTCCGGCGAGCAGAGATAGAGGTTTCTGCCGTCTACGGAACGGGGCTTGCCGGCGTTGGGCTGCACGGAGATCGGTCTCGAGGTCACTCTCACCATCCGCTCGAGGCATTCCAGCATCACCTGCGGCCCCACGCTGCAGTTGATTCCTACGACGTCGGCTCCCCACTCGTCCAAGCGCTTGGTGAAGATCTCGGGCGCGGTCCCGTAGAGACTGTTCCCATCCTCTTCGATGGTCATCTGTGCCACGATGGGAAGAGAGCAGACACGCCGCACGGCCTGGATTGCCTGATGGATTTCGTTGAGATCCGTGAAGGTCTCGAGAACGAAGAGGTCCACCCCTCCCTCGAGGAGCGCCTGCGCCTGCTGTTGGAACGCTTCCTCCGCTTCCTTGACGGAGGTCGGGCCCCACGGCTCGATCTTGATTCCCAGCGGTCCGATCGAGCCCGCAATCCATGCCCGATCCCCGACGGCCTGCCGGGCCAGGGAAGCGCCCTGCAGGTTGATCTCTCCTACTTTCTCCTGGAATCCGAAGCCCTGCAGCTTGTAACGGTTCGCCCCGAAGGTATTGGTCTCGATGACCTCCGCTCCCGCCTGCAGATACGCTCGATGGACTTCCTGAACCACTTCCGGGCGGGAGAGATTCAGCTCATCGAAACATCGGTTGATGAAGACTCCCTTTTGATAGAGCATCGTCCCCATCCCTCCGTCGAAGACGAGAATGTGGCTCTCCAGCGTCTCGATCGGGGTGGGTCCTGGGCGGCGCGAAATGCTCGGCATCGTGGTGCGTCCCTTCCTGGAGGCTGCCTTCGGAAGAGTCATTTTAGCACAGGGAGATCCACCGTATCTTCGGCGGCATCAGCCAACTTTCAATCCCTCAATGAGTTGCGATGGGGGTCTCAGAGATTCACCTGCTTGTCTTTTTCCACTCCGGGACTATATTCTGCTCAGCCGCTGGTGCCGAAAAACCGCTCTGGAGTCTGGGATGGCAAAAGTGCCCCAGGTGCTCGTAGTGGATGACGAGGAAGCGATGCTCCAGGTCATTCACGAAACCCTGGAAGGGTGCGGATACCAAGTGGACATCGCCGCGAATTGCAGAGACGCACTGGCCCGCATCCGGAATTCCTCCTACGAGCTGGTCATTCTAGACCTGCTCCTGCCCGACATGAACGGATTCGTGCTCTCCCAGGAAATCACCCGGATTCAGCCCCGGCTTAAAGATAGGATCCTATTCATCAGCGCCGTGCTCTTCGGGCAGAGCACCGTGGATCATCTCAAGGCCATGGGGGCCGGGTTTCTTCCCAAACCCTTCGAGACGACGTCCCTTGTCCAAGCGGTCAACCGGATATCCGGAGCAGCGCCGGCCGCCTGAATCCGCAGCCTCCTCCGCGTACCTCACTGAAAGAAGCCCCCTGCGTCAGGAATCCGTCGCCACCGGCGGGCTTGACTGTTCGGGAAATCGCCGTATCTGGAGATCATGCGATCTCCAGCAACCCTCCAGGGAGCGCTCCTCCTGGGAACGCTTCTCGCGACCCGTCCGGCATGCGCGTCGGCTGCCGCCAGCCAGGAGCAGCCGGGGGACGGTTACCTGTCGCGCCGCGTGGAAATCCTCGTCTATCCGGCGGACCCGGGCTTCGAGCGTAGCGAGCGAGGCCTGACTCTCGAGCGGGAAGTCGCGCTTTTCGAAGGCTACCTCTGGCGTCATTCGCTCAGGCACCTTGCCATCGAAGCTCACACCACCGTGATTCACCGGGAGCTCTCGCCCCAGGAATTCCGGAACTACGGTGAACAGTTCGGCTACCTCTTGGATTTGAGCCCCCGGATCGAATCGGACCTCCGCGCTCGAGGCCTCTTGCACGACTCTCTCATCCTCCTTTACGATTCTCCGGCGGAGGTTCCACCCCGCCTTGCCGGACGTACCTTTTTCGAAGGGTCTCACTCCTCCATTCCGCTTCGCGACAACTATTTTCGAGAGGACGGGTTCTTCCGGCCTCTCCACCTGGTCATGGCTCACGAGTTTCTCCACCAAATCGATCTCGCTTTCAGCCGCCTGGGCTTCAGCGCGGAATTCCTGGATCCCGACGCCGCCGGCTCGACCGAGACCCCGCCTTGCATCGATTCCGGCGGAGGCGACCTCTCGCTGCGCAATCTTCTCCGCTTCAATCGTGACTGCGGTCCCGTTCGCTGGGACCTTCTGGCTCCCTCCTTTGGGACCTGGGTTCCGCGATAAGACCTGAAACACGTCAGGGCGCCATCTCCCGGGGTTGGGGAAATGGCGCCCTGACGAGGACCGTATCGATTCGGAGGGTGAGCTCCCTCCACCGACACGGACGAGCTAACGGTTCTCGAGAGCGATGCCCGCTGCGCGGGCTTCATCCTCCACGTTCTCGATGCGGGCGTCCACGATGGCGAGCTGCATGCTCAGATACTGGAGCGAGCCTTTGCTCTTGCTGAGGTATCCGGGCCAGGGATACCCGTTCGGACCCTTGTCGAAGAACGAATTGGCTTTCTCGATTTCCGCGTTCCGCCAATCCAGCTCGGCCTGGATGATCCGCCTCTGCTCCTGCAGCAGTCCCATCCTCGCCTCGAGGAACTGGGACTCCTCACCGACCATCGAAGCGGAGCGCGGCGCCTCCGGCACCTGCCGTCCCACCACCGGGACCGGCTTCATCTTCCTGAGGTCCTGGTTGGTATAGGCGCCTGGAACGTTGAACTTCCTCAGATCCTCGTTCGTGTAGGTCTGTGCGTAGGCCGCCAGCGGAACCAGGCACAAGAACACCCCTGCGATTCTTTTCATCAATCTCCTCCCAATCGGCCGCCCGCGGGGATGAACAGTCCGGAGAGGGGATCTCCGTACCGTCCCCTGCATCCGCTCGATCACCCGAAAGATCGGCGGAGCTTGATGGGTTATCGGCCACCCGAATTGTTCTTTTCATATACGGTGAAACACCCGCGGCCGCAACGATTTTTGTCACCTCGATTCGCTGAAACTGGCTCGGGGCGCTGGTTTCCATCGAATGGCCGTGGCATGATGCATCAGGCCGCGAAACTTTGGAGCGCGTGAGTCATCGCGTGTACAGAATCGCGACACGGGGCGCTCGATCATTCTCAGGAGCCTGCATGAGCGTCGAGGCGATTGATCGATGGGCGGTCCCATTGCTTTCACTGCTGGGAGGGCTCGGCCTCGCCTACGGCTCGATCTATCTCGACTCTCTCAGGCTCCCGCCGTCCGCTCAGAGAGTTCAGAACGAGACGACGGCCGGCGCGCGGTCCGTCGAGATCGCGG
>DASYRY010000225.1:0-6352 GCA_036004025.1 Candidatus Polarisedimenticolia bacterium
CCGGATGAATCCTCCCCTTCCAAGCCTGCCCTGGCTCCTGCGGGGGGCCCCAAGGAGGAGCACGGATCGCGCCGACGCAGACGGCGGCGTTCCCATTGAGGGGATCGGGAATTGAAGAGGCTCTCGAGGATCGGTTCAGTGAACCGTGGGGGCGTGCTCCGGACCTTCCTCCTGCTCGAGCAAGGCGCGGCGGCCTGCAAAACCGTCCGGGATTCGGTGCCAGTGACCGATGCGTGGCTCACCGAATTTCCAGCAGAGAAAAACGATCTCGTTTCCCAGCAGACAGGGGAAATCAACGAGTCCTGCCTCGGGACCGTTCACCACGCAGCCATACTTCTGGATCGCCTGAATGGTGCCGTTGATTTCCTTCAGAAGACGCGGCGCGACTCCCCGGGACTCGATGCGCTTGGCGAGCTCCGATTCGCCGGTCCGCGACCCTTCTTTCCGGGTTTCCACCTCGATCTCGTCCCGGATCTGCGCGAACGCCTGCAGCATGGAATCCACCATGGGACGGATTTTCTCCAGAACTTCCTGTGCCTCCTGCACCGTGAACAGCTTGGGCTCGCTGGGTTC
This sequence comes from Candidatus Polarisedimenticolia bacterium, assembly GCA_036004025.1. Lineage (GTDB taxonomy): Bacteria > Acidobacteriota > Polarisedimenticolia > Gp22-AA2 > AA152 > AA152. The sequence goes on from DASYRY010000225.1 coordinate 574, forward strand.
CGGATTCATCGATTTCACCTCGCGGCCGGAGTCTAATCGAGACGCGGCCCACGTTCAAGCCCGATGAAAGCCGCCATGGTGCCGGTGATTGTCGCTGCCGGCCGGAGGCCTGTCTCCCCGGCTGGGGAGGTGCGATTCGGGTGGTGTCTTCTTGCCGCGCTCTTGACGACCACCGCGTCCGTCCTTGCGGGGAGCGTCAGGGGGCTGAAGACCGGCGAGCTGCTGCTGGCGGCCCCGGGGATCTTCCTGCTCCTGGCCGGGTATTTTGGTCTCGCCAGCTCCGGTGTGCGATCCGCCCTCGCGGCTTGGATTCGCCACTCCCCTTTTCGCGCGGCGCTGCTCCTGCAGGCCCTGGCCCTGCCCTATCTTGCCTATTGCGTGCCTTTGCGCTGCTTCTCCGCGGCGGGCCTTCTCGCTCTGCTCTTCTATCTGAACCTGCCGCTCTGGATCCTCACCTTTCGAACCACGGGTTCGCATTCTCCCGTGACGGATTTTCTCGCCCTGCTCCTGATCTGGCTGCCCGTCGAGCTTCGCTGGATGCCGCCGCTATGGTCCTGGCCTCCAGAACAAAACGGTCGTTTCCTCTACGGAGTCCTGGGCGTGATTCTCGGGCTTTATCTGTTCGACGTCGTGCGCGCCCTCCCGGATATCGGCTTTACCTTGGTGCCTCGAAAGAGAGACTGGATCGTGGCGGGCTGGGCGCTCCTCTTGTTCGTACCGGTTGCCCTCATTCTCGGGGGGCTGAGCGGCTTCGTAGGCGTTGGTTTTCATCTTCCTCTTCCTCCGGCGTGGAACGCGCTCGGCCGATTGCTTGGAATCTTCCTCGTCACGGCAGTGCCGGAAGAGCTTCTGTTCCGGGGGCTCCTCCAGAACCTCGTCCGCCACTGGACAGGACGTCCGATCCTGGCGCTCGCCGTCAGCGCCAGTCTGTTCGGACTCGCCCACCTGAATGTCGGCAGCCGGCCCGACTGGAGGCTCGCTCTCCTCGCGACCCTGGCCGGTCTCGCCTATGGGGGGGCCTACCAGGCATCGGGTCGCCTCATCGCCGCCATGCTCGCGCACACCTTCGTCAACGGGCTCTGGCTGCTCCTTTTGAAAGGGTGACCGAGGGTTGCGGGCCGCAAAGCGCCGGGTATAATCGCTTCTCTTGGAGGAAACCCTGAAGTTACGTGGGCGTGGGGAATCATGACTCGCCGAGTGATCATCAACGCCGATGAGATGGGAATCGACGAGCCTCGGAGTCACGGAATCCTAGAGGCTCACGAAAAGGGAGTGGTCACCAGCGCCTCGCTCATGGCGAACAGCCCGCATCTCGAGAGCCTGGGCACGCGATTGAAGGAGCATCCCCGATTGGGAGTGGGAGTCCACCTGAATCTTACGGAAGGCTCTCCCATCCTTTCTCATCCTCGAACGCTTTCGGATCGGCAGGGTCGCTTCTTCGAGAAAACAGAAGCGCGGCGCCGTCTCATGGAAGGAAGGCTGGACCTGGAGGAGATTCGCTCCGAGTTCGACCTTCAGATTCGACGCATCAAAGACGCAGGGATCGAACCCTCTCATCTCGACTCTCTGCACCATATCCACGTCTACCCGGGGGTCATGGCGGCGGCTTGCTGGGCGGCGAAGCGGCACGGAATCCAGAAGGTGAGGCTCCCTCGGGAGCCTGTGCCCGTCCCGGGAAGCGTCGCCCCACAAGTCTACTGGGAGGTCGTCCGCTACCAGGGTCTCGTCTCCAAGGCCGCCGAGGTGCTCTTTGCCGAGGGGCTCAAGACCTCGGATCATTTCAGGGGAATCGCCGTCTCCGGGGGCGTTCACTTCGACCGTTTTGTGGATCTGCTGGCGCGATTGCCGGAAGGGACGACGGAAGTCATGGTGAGACCCGGGCTTCGAGAGCCGGGGAGCAAGAACTTCGGCTCGGAGGATCGGGAGCGGGAGCTGCGAATCCTGACCGACCCGGAGACCCGATCGGCGATCGCCCAGTATGGACTCGAGCTGATCAGCTATCACAAGCTGTGAGCTTACGCGCCTCAGTCCGAATCGTCATCGTCCCCGAAGCTCCACCACCAATGCCGCTTCGCATGCACCTCGCAGCGCTCCATCGGCTGGGTTCCTTCGATAAACAACTCATCGATCTTCTCGGGGCATTTCCAGGTCGCGAGCTGCCCCGTCTCCGGGTCGACGCTCTCATGCAACAGCCCTTCGGGCTCTGGAAAACCGCTCGACCCGACGCGGCCGGAGCTCATCATGAAGTCCACCCAGATGGGAAGGGCGGCTTGCGCGCCGGTGAGTCCTAGCGCCCGATTATCGTCGTAGCCCACCCAGACCAACGCCAGAAGCTCCGGCGTGTACCCCACAAACCAGGCATCCCGCAGGTCGTCCGTGGTTCCGGTTTTCCCCGCCGCTACGCCTGAGAATCCCAGGGCCGCGGCGGACGCCGCAGTCCCTCGCTGAATCACTCCTTCGAGAAGATTGGTAATCAGATAGGCCGCCTGAGGCGACACGACCCGCGTGCCGGGTGAGTCTTCCGGCTCGAGGGTACGGCCTCGCCGATCGGTCACCGCGCGGATGGCCCGAGGCGAATTCCGGACTCCTCCGGAAGCCAGAGAGGCATAGGCCGAGGCCATCTCCAGCGGCGTCACCTCCGCGGTGCCGAGCGCCAGCGACGGGACGTGCGGCAGACGGCTTTCGATCCCGCAGCGGCGAGCTACGGTGGCCACGTGATTGAGCCCGATCTGAGTCGCGGCGCGGATGGTGGCGACGTTGAGGGATTGTTCCAAGGCACTCCTGGCGGTCACCGTTCCATGGAACTCATGATCGTAGTTCTGGGGCGTATACCGCTTGCCTCCGGACATCAGCTCCAGCGGAGAATCGTCCAGCGGCGTCGCCGCGGTGAAGGAAAACGCCGGATCGTACTGGGCCCGATCGATCCCCGCAAGATAGACGAAGGGTTTGAACAGCGAGCCGGGCTGCCTGTGAGCCTGATACGTTCGATTGAACTGGCTGAGGCGGTAGTCCCGGCCGCCCACCAGAGCCAGGATCTCTCCATCCGACACCCGCAAGGCCACGAGTGCGCCTTGCAGCGATCCTCGCGGGTACTTCCCTAGCGCTGGAAAGGAGCGCTCCAGGCGGTCGAGGCCGGTTCCCAGCGCCTCCTCCGCCTGCTCCTGCAGATCAGGGTCGACCGTGCTGAAGACCTTCAATCCCGCGCCGGAGGGTGGAGACTCTGGAAAGGTCTTTCTTACCTCCTCTTCGAGGAAGTCGACGAGATACGGCGCCCGATAGTTGACCGAGCGCTGGCGGGTCACGCCGAGATCGAGGGATCGGGTCCCTTTGAAGGCGGCCTCGGTGAGATCCCCGGTCTCCACCATGGATTTGAGGACACGGTTGCGCCGGGCGATGGCCGCTTTCGGGTTCCGGTAGGGATTGTAAAGACCGGGGCTGCTGATCATCCCGGCCAGAAGGGTCGATTCGCTCAAAGTCAGCTCCGGAGGGCGCTTGCGAAAGTAGAAGCGTGCCGCCTCCCCCATGCCGCTGATCGCCACGGGCCCTTTCTGGCCCATGTAGACTTCGTTGAGATACGCCTCGAAGATCTGGTTCTTGGAATAGCGGGCTTCGAGCATGACGGCGGCCACGGTCTCGAGCGCTTTCCGGATCAGATCCCGTTTGCGGTTCGCGTAGAGATTCTTCGCCAGCTGCTGGGTGAGCGTGCTTCCTCCCTGTACCGCCCGCCGGTGACTCAAATCTACGTAAATAGCGCGAGCCACGCCGCGGGGATCCACGCCCGCATGGTGGTAGAAGCTCCTGTCCTCCACCGAGAGCACCGCCTTGCGAAGCACTTCCGGAAACTGATTCAGGGAATACCACGTCCTCTCTTCCTGTAGCTCCTGATAAAAGGTGGCGATGAGCTCGGGCTCGATGAGCGTCTTCGAAAGGTGGCGGCCCGTGGTGATGCTGGTGATCCTTCGGATTCGGTTCCCCTTGAACTGAATCCTGACGCGGTCTCCGGAAAAATGGCCCTCGGGATAGTCGAACTCCCGAAGCGAGATGCGCAATTCCTTGCCCGCAAGGACGTACTCTCCCGCGCGTGAGGGCCCCGAGTCCACTCTTCGATAGCCCAGGCGGGCAAGCCTGGCCAGCAGGGTGTAGGCAGGGAGCTCCCGTCCTTCGCTGAGCTCCAGGCTGCTCGAATAGAGGCGCGAAGGGAATTGCTCCTGCCGAGCCGCGAACCTGCGCGTGACATCGAGATAGATCAGCGCAAGGGTCACCAGACAGACCAGGACCGCCAGCAGCCCGGCTCTCAGAAGGATTCTTCGCCGCGTGCTTCTGGAGCCACGCGCTCGCGGAGGGTGCTTTTCTCGTGGAGAGACGCTCATGGGAAGCCGATGGATCCGTCAAGGTGGAACGCAATCGAGTGGCCCGCGCGACCATCGTTCAAACACGGCCGGCGCTCCGAGGAAACCCTTCGACCCGTGCCGTTTCGGTTTCGTAAACGCCTTGCAAAGGCTTGGCACCGCTTCATATTCCACCTTTGGAGTCGCTTCCGGATTCCCGAAAAGCGTGGAGGAATTCTCATGAAATCAGTCTTGGCCGTGCTGCTTGGAGCCGTCTGCCTCGCCACCGGGGTGTGTGTCGCCGGCACCCCCGTCGCACCGAGAAGAGCTGTCGCGCCGGCGAGCGCTCCAAGGTTCCAAAAAATCACCATCATCGCCGTGGAGGGAAAGATCTCTCCGGACGTCGTTCGCGTTCGGCGAGGCGATCTTGTCCGTCTGACCTTCTTGCCCAAGGACGGAACCTACGGGGTTTCCGTACCGGTGCTCAAGCTGAAGGGAAAAGCGACACCCGAGCGCCCCGTCACCTTCGAATTCGCGGCCAGCTCCGAAGGAGAATACGAGATGCGCTGCACCAAATTCTGGGGCTTCAAGCACTGGACGGAGAACGGAAAGATCGTGGTGGAATAGCCTCCTCAAGAGCTCTCCTTCCTGTCTCTCACCGGCGAGGTCATCTCGCCGCCGCTGCATTTCCGATTCCAACCGAGGGACCCCGAGCTTCGAGGGTCCCTTGCGTTCGCGTCGCAGAGACGCCCCTCAGCGGTCTGGAAAAGTGGCCGTAACGACGGTGTGAATGCCTCCCCGAACAAAGAAATCGCCGGCGACTCGCATCTGGACGGGCCGACAGGCTGCCACCAGGTCATCGAGTATCCGATTGGTGACATCCTCGTGGAAGGCACCCTGATTCCGATAGGACCAGAGATAGAGCTTGAGGGATTTGAGCTCGACACAAAGATCCGCCGGGGTGTAGGTGATTCGAAAAGTCCCGAAGTCGGGTTGTCCGGTGCGTGGACAAAGACAGGTGAACTCCGGGCACTCGAAGCTGATTTCGTATTGCCGTCCGGGTCTCGGATTAGGAAAGACTTCAAGGACTGTGCTGGGCTGACTTACCAAGAAAACCTCCCCACTCGGGCCGCATTATAACGGGCCCGGCGATTGGATTCCGCCCTGGGATTCTTCCCGCTTTTGCTCCTCCCACAAGGCTTCATGAGTCTCAGTTATTCTATTCTGCTGTAATACAGTTAACTATAACAGTTGTAATTATTTAACAGATATGATTAATTTCACTAAGACTGATTGACAATAACTAACTAATATTTTATCTTATGTGGTGATCAGACAAGAAAGGCCACATCGGCCGACTCAAGAAGGAGGTACAAAGCTATGGCTCTTGTGAGATTTCAGCCTTTCGTCGAGGATTTCCAGGCTCTTCAGGACCGGGTCAACCGAATCTT
>DASYRY010000226.1:0-8867 GCA_036004025.1 Candidatus Polarisedimenticolia bacterium
CCGCCTTGTGATTCCGGAGCTGGGAATCGACCGGGAGACGTCCTGGGGGCACCTCGCCCCGATGTTCCATCTCGCCGACGCCTGGGCCGTCTGGGCGGTCACCGCGGCGGGAGGCACTCACTGCTTCCTCTCCGAGTTTTCCGCCGCCGGCGCCCTCTCGCTGTTCGAGTCGGGCCTTTGCCGGATGACCAACATGGTTCCCGCCATGTACCATCGAATCCTGCGCGAGGAGGGGCTCGAGTCGCGCGACTTCTCACGATTGAAGCTTCTGATGAGCGGAGGCGCGCCCATTCCGCCGGAGACGGTGCTGAAGGTCCTTTCGTCGTTCCGCTGCGAGTTCGTGCAAACGTACGGACTCACGGAGACCAGCCCGTTCCTGACACTCTCCAGGCCCGAGGAGTCCATGAGCCGATGGCCGCTCCCGGAGCAGATTCGCATTCGCTGCACGACGGGGCGACCCCTTCGGGGAGTGGAGCTGAAGGTGGCCGACGCGAACGGCGAGGAGGTTCCCCGGGACGGCCAGAGCGTGGGAGAGATCCTGGCGCGGGGAGCCACGGTTTCCCCGGGCTACTGGAACAGACCCGAGGAGACGGCTTCAGCTTTCGAGAATGGATGGCTCAAGACGGGGGATCTCGCCGTGGTGGGCCCCGAGGGATACCTCACGATCGTGGACCGCAAGAAAGATCTCATCAACACGGGGGGAGAGAAGGTTTTCTCGCTGGAAGTGGAGAACGCGCTGGCGACGCATCCGGAGGTCGTGGAGTCCGCGGTGGTGGGGATGCCGGATCCGGACCTGGGGGAAGCGGTGACGGCGATCGTCGTCCTCCGGCAGCCGTCTCGGGCGACCCCCGACGATCTGCTCGCCCACTGCGCGCGTCACTTGACCTACTTCAAGGTACCGAAGCAGATCCGGATCGTCGCCGAGCTTCCGCGCACCGCATCGGGAAAGGTTCTCAAGCGCGGGCTGCGCGAATCGCCCTCCTAGGGCTTCGCGCCCGGTTCGTCCACGAGAACCCGGTCCTCGGGATCGAACGGAGGATCGAAGATCGAGAGCACCTTCGTCAGCACCTTCGCCTCGAAGCTGTGGATCGCGCCTCGGGGAATCACCATGAGCGCTCCGGCCTTCACAGGGTACGCCCGGTCTCCGAGAACGAAGATGCCGCTGCCCTCGATGATATAGACCGTCTCTTCGTGCTCCTTGTGGAAGTGGGGTCGGACCCGGCTGCGGACCTGGATCAGGTGCGCGCTGACTCCCTGCCCCCTCAGCAGCTCGACGCTGCTGAGAGTGTCCGCCTGCTTCAGCGGATGCGCGGAGAGGATTTCGTAGAGGCGCACGACCGGCGAGGGCGGCTCCTGCTCCGCGCGGACCGCTGGGGCGCTCATGGCGAGAAGGCAGAAGGCCACCGTTAGGAGTCGAGGGCATTTCTTGCGCATGGCGGATCCCTCCCTATTCGAGGAGCTTCTCCTCCCCGTTCCCGTGATGATTCCAGTAATCCAGCCGCAAGGACTTCCTGAGGCGGTAGATGCTCCCGGCGCTGGTTTCCATTTTGAGCAGCCGGTGGGGAGCGCTGACTTCGAAGTAGTAGCGATCGGTCCCGCCCGCGCGCGACAGCTCCACCCGGTAGGCCCTGAAGCTCCCCGCCGGTAGTTCGAGCTGCTCCGGCGCTCCGGTCGCCAAGGTCATCCGGACCGGGGCGAGAGCCTTCACGCGACCGGAGATCTGACTCAGCAGCACCATGACTTCACGGCGCGGCGCGGCCGGGAAATCCAGGCCGCGCAGCTGCAGCGGAAGAGCATCGTAGAGAAGATCGTCGTCTCCAAAGGGGATTTTCAGCGTCCGATCCCCCTCGCCTTCCCAATAGGAATGGGAGATGTGCAGGAGGCTCCCCTTCTGCGGAAGCACCTGGACGAAGGTCGCTCCACACGATTCGAAGTGAGACATGGTGAGCTTGAGCACGTGGAGCGATTGCCGATCGAGTAGCGCGGAAAGCATCTCGTGATCCTCGTAGGTCCCGGCGGGGATCCGACGAAGGTGATTCAGCTTGAGGACTTCCCGGGTTTTCCCCGGGATCGGCCCGGCGTCGGATTTCACCCGGATATCCTCGAGCATGTCCTCCTTCACGACGATCATGCGCGCCTCGAAGCGCCGCGTCTCCCCGTAAAGAGTCTCCTGAGCTTGATACAAGCTGATTTCGGCTTTTCCATCGTCCCAGACCGCGTCGGCCGCGAACCGGCGTGCCTCGGCAGCCTCGCATGGCCGCGGGAAGGAGAGCAGGAGCAGGAGGCACGCAGCGGCGCAGAATCGCGCGGCGAAAAGGACCCTCGGAAGGAATCCTCCCGATGATTTGACAGGGTCTCTCCGCCTCCATAATGCTCCCCCTCCGGCGCGGGCGTCGAAGCGCGTCGGAGAAGGAGATTCCTCCTGTCCCATCGCAGGTTTTATCGGGCCTATTCCGCCTTCTATTTTTCCTACTATGCCGCTCTCGGTATCTTCGCCCCCTACTTTCCCCTGTATCTCGCCTCGCTCGGAATGGACCCGGCTCGCGTGGGGATCCTTCTCGCCCTGGGACCGGTGAGCCGATTCCTCTTCCCCGCTCTCTGGGGCCTTTGGGCGGATCGGGTCGGCCACCGCAAGCAAATCGTGATCCTCTCCCTGCTGGGGAGCTCCGTCGTCTTCGCCATGCTGTTTCGCGTGGAGCGGTTCTGGGGCGTGGCCATGGTGCTCTTCGTCTACGGCTTTTTTCTTGCGCCCGCGGTCCCTCTCGTAGACGGCATGGTCCAGGAACAGGCCGGCGGCGGAAGACCCTCCTACGGACGGGTGCGGCCCTGGGGATCCTTCGGCTTCATCGGCTCGACGATCGCGTTCGGAATGCTGCTCGATCGCATCGCGGTTCACGGCGTTCTCTTCGGCATTCTGATCGCCTCGGTGGCGGCTTCCCTGTCCGCGGTGGGGATGCCCGCCACCTCCCGGGCGGCGCCCCATCCCCCGCAGAGTCTTCGTCGGGTGTTGAAGCGCCCGGAGATCCTGCGATTCCTTGCCGCCACGACGTTGATGCAGGCCAGCCACGGCGCCTATTATGCTTACTTTTCCCTTCACCTGGATCGTCACGGCTTCACCCGCACCGCAATCGGGATCTACTGGACCTTGGGCGTGGCGGCCGAGATCGTCCTGATGCTGTTCTCCGCTCCATTGCTGCGCCGCAGCGGGCCTGCTTTCTGGATTTCGCTGTGCCTCGGGATCGCCGCTTTTCGCTGGCTGCTCCTGGCGCGCGGAGTCGATCCTGTCCTGCTCGCGCTCGGCCAGACACTGCACGCTTTCAGCTTCGGGCTGTTCCACGTTTGCGCCGTGAGGGCCACCCACCAGATCTTCCCCGCGGCGCTGCGCAGCTCCGGACAGAGCCTCTACAACGCGCTGACCTACGGCCTGGGAAACTTGCTTGGGTTCCTGGGCTGCGGCGCCTTGGCCGGCTCACTCGGAACCCAGGGGCTCTTCGCTCTCTCAGCGGCCGTCGCGGCGCTCGGATGGCTGATCTCTTTGCGCATCCCGCGACGGCCGGCATGGACCGAGCCCTAGAATCGACTCGCTATCTTTCGTCTCGGCCCTACGCTAGAATCCCGCCCGGTTTGGCGAGAGGGGCCCCTTGAGAGGCGAAAAAGATCGTATCCGAAGCATTCCCAAGACGGAGCTGCACCAGCACGTCGACGGCTCCATACCTCCCTCGACCATCTGGCGGATGATGAAGCGGCACGGGCTCAATCCCGTGCGCGATCTCAAGGCAATGCGCAAGCTCCTCACCATCCAGGAGGGGGAGGAGGGGACGCTGCTCGCCTATCTCGACAAGTTCCACTACCCGCTCTGGATTACCCAGTTCTACGAAAACATCCAGGAGGTGACCGAAGCGATCGTGCGCGAGGCGGCGCGCAACGGCGTCAAGACGCTCGAGCTTCGCTACTCGCCGGTCATCCACACCTATGCCGGGCTGACGCTCCGCCAGGCCATCCGCTCGGTCCTCTCCGGGATGAACAAGGCGTCGAAGCGCCATGGGATCGAGTGCGGCCTGATCGTCATCGCCATGCGGCAGCACGGCCCGCACATTGCCCGGATCCTCGCCCGGCAGGCCATCTCCGAAGCGCAGCACCTGCACGATCGCACGGGAGTCGTCGGCTTCGACATCGCGGGACCGGAGCGCTCCACCCCCCCGCGGCTGTTCCGCGAGTCGTATGAGGTGGCCTCCAAGGGGGGGTTGGGCGTGACCGCCCATTCGGGCGAGGAGGTCGGCCCCGAGATGGTCTGGCAGACGATCGACGATCTGGGGGTGTCGCGGATCGGGCATGCCTGCTCGGCCGTGAGGGATCCGGTTCTCATGCGCCGCCTCGCCCGGGACAAAATCCTGGTCGAGTGCTGCCTGACCTCCAACTACCAGACCGGCGCCGTGGGACGAACTCAGAAACACCCCATCGTGGAATTCGTCGAAAAGGGAGTGCCGGTGGCCATCTGCACCGACAACACCACCGTCTCCGGGACGGATCAGACGCGGGAGACTCTCTTGCTGCGACGTTACTTCACGATGAAGGACATCACTCGCATTCACGCGCAATCCCGCGAGTATTCCTACATCGTCAAGCGTCCCCGCCCGAGCGCCCGATAGGGGTTCTCTTCACTCCATGCACGATATCGAAAGGTCGAGGGGAGGAGAGGAGAAGTGTCGTCCGGAATGAACTAGGGCGAGGCGGTCCTGAGGAGCTTCACGATCGCCTCTTCGATGGTGCCGCCCTCGGGTCTGCCGTTCAGCCTCGTGACCTCCCTGCCGTTTTGCACCAGGATGATCGTCGGCACGCCGGTGATGCCCTTCGACCTGCTGTTCGCATCGGTCGAGAAATTCTTGGGCAGGGCCATGAACTGCATCTGCAGCGCCGGATTGTTCGCCGACTGGAGGGACTTCACCAGCCTCGGGACCCAGGCTTCACAGACGCCGCACCAGCTCCCGAAATAAATCTGCACCTCGGTCTTCGTCCCGTATTTGTTGAGAAACGCGACGGCTTCTTCGTTGGGCTTGTAGTTCTTGATGCGGCTCTCGTAGTCGGGATTGTGGGCGATGATCTTGTCGAGGGTCTGGATGCCGATCAGGGCCGGCTTCGGACTCAGGCGGACCTTTCGGCCTTCGGCGCTGAAGATGATCTGCTGCCCGCTGGTCTGGAAGCTGGAGATCGGATCCGTCGGAGTGCCCTTCATGCTGACGTTCCCCTCCGCATCGCGGATCACGTTCTCCTGAGGGATGTACCGGATGCTCTGATCGGCGGGGCAGACCAGCACAGGAAACCTGAGGCTGCAGCCCAGGATCAGGAGTCCCGGCTCTCCGAGGAAGGTCTCCGCGGTTCGAATCTCGGCCCCATCTACCTCCACCTTGTAGGTGGAAGTAGGCGCGAAGGCGACGAGCCCTGGGAGGGCCGAGGTCGGAGCTTCGGTGCTGAAGGCGAGCACGCTTCCCGAGGCAAGGACCCACGCGGCCAGCAGCCAGATTCTTCTCATGAGACCTCCGAGGCATCGGGAGGGGTGATGTCCCAGATTCGTACGACTCTTCCGTTCCGGATCAAGAAAAACCGGGGCAGCTTCCTATAGAGCCGCTTGAGGTCCGGACGAGGCACGGCCACGACTTCGAAGCCTGGAGAAGCATTAAAACAGAAAATGGTCTTCTCATCCACCTCCCCGCCATAGAATGCCAGGACCTTGGGCCCTGCCCCGCCGTCATCGATCCCGTTGAGCCGCTTCACGATCTCCCTCGCATGGGGGTCGTGGAGATCGAGGAGCGCAATGAGAAAAGCGCCCTGGCTCAGGTCGGTCGGGGACTCGCCCAGGGGAAGATCGGCGACGCTTCGACCCACACGGAGATCGGTCACCACGGGATCGAGAGGCAGAGCGTAGGCGGCGAGGGGCAGGATCACGCCCACCGGGATCACCGCCGCGATCACGCCGATCCAGCGCCAGCTCTCCCTACTCGGCTTGCGGGAGCTCAGGAAGATGGCGAGGATCCCCAAGGCGACGAATCCGGCGTCTTCGAGCAGGACCTGGCCCGGAGTCCTCGGCGCGAAGGAGCCGAAGCATCCGCATCCCTCGCTCTTCCCTTGGGACCAGGCATAAGCCGTCGTGGCCATGAAGACACCGAGAAGGGCCACCGCCGCGCCGGCCGCGAGCCGCGGGCGGTAGCGCAGAACCAGCGCGCTGCCCAGCGCGATTTCCAGAGGGATCAGGACGTAGGCCAGCAGGACCGTCGCCCGGCCCGAGAGAATCCCGTAGGTTTCGATCTGGTGCACGAACTCGGCCGGATCGAGGGCCTTCAACACCCCCGCGGTGATGAGAACCAGTCCCAGCGCCAGCGCCGGCAGGTACCTCAGAAACCGTCCCATCAGGAAGCGGCTTCCGGCAACGAGACCGGCCGCGCCCTCAACGGATCGAAGGGGTCGAGAGGCCGGGACGTCTTGCCGCGAAGCACCCAATCGGCGACGACCGCCGCCGTCACCGGCGCGAGAAGAATCCCGTTGCGATAATGGCCCGTGGCGAGGATCAATCCCGCACGCACCGGACCGAGAAGGGGCAGGGAATCGGAAGTCCCTGGGCGTAGTCCCGACCAGCAGCCCGCGAATCTCGCCTCTTGCAGCGTCGGATCGAGGGTGAGAGCGGTGGCGATGAGCTTCATCATCGCTGCCGGCGTCACCGCCTTCTTGAATCCCACTTTTTCGGTCGTGCTCCCCACGAGAACCGAGCCGTCCCTCCGGAAGGCGAGATAGACCCTCGGGGTGACCAGGACGTGCCGGCGCCGCGGTCGCGGAGCTTGGAAGACCAGAATCTGCCCCCGCACGGGAATCACCTCGACGCGGATCTCGGGGACGAGCGGGGAGCTCCAGGCGCCTGCGGCGAGCACGACGAAATCCGCCGGGAGAGTCTCCCCCCCGGCGAGGACCACTCCCGTGACTCGATCGCCGCTGCTCTTGAGAGAGATCACGGGACATCCCTCCCGGAACTGCGCTCCTCGCGCCCGGGCCGAGACCTCGAGGGCGCGGGTGAGCACGGCGGGCTCCACGCGGCCGCTTTCGGGAAACAGCGCTCCGCCCAGGATGCTCTCGCTCAGCCCCGGCTCCATCCGGGCGATGGCTTCGCTGGAGAGCCTCTCGACCGGGAAGCCCGACTCTTTCTGCCACCTCAAGAGGCGCAGCGAGGCCGCCTCGTCTTCCCTCGTCAGATCCAGGGTCAAGGCGCCCGCGCTCTCCAGATGCGGATCGATTCCGGTCTCCGTGCGCAGGCTCTCCACCAACCCATCGAAGAGCCGGAAAGACTCGAGACCCAGGCTCACGAGAGGCGACGGCGCCTCGGCATCGAGCTGCGCGCAGAGGACTCCCGCCGCGGCGGAGGAAGCTTCGCCTCCGACGCACCCCTTCTCGAGCACCGTCACCTTGCACCCGGAGCCTGACAGCTCGCGCGCGATGGCGCAGCCGATGATGCCGCCCCCCACGACGAGAACCCTCATCCCCTTATTGCCTCGCATCGAGGCGCTCACTCCCGATCCAGCAGCAGTCTGGGAGGCGACATCTCGACGCTGGGGTACGGATCGTTACCCGCCTCGAGCTCGCGAAAGAGCGCCTGGATCTGCCGGAGGAGATCCTCGAGATCCACGCCGGCGTGATGGGTGGGAAACTCTTTAAGGTACCCCAGGGCCGTTCCCATGACCTTGAGCGCGCCGCGGAGATTCCCGGATTCGAGATGATGAAGAGACACGGCCACCTGAATCAACCCCTTCAGGAACCGCCCTTCCTCCCCTTCCCTGCCGTACCAGGTCTTTTCCCACTCCTCATGCGCCTCAAAATATTCTCCGTGATTGAAATGCTCGGCGCCGGAGGCGAGGTCGGAGGGAAGCAGCGGTCCTTCGGGCATGGTCCAGCCTCATGCCACCTGGTAGACGGCGAGTGCGTTGTCCCGCAGGACCCTCTTCATGGCGGTCTCGGAGAGCGGAAGGGACTCGATTTCGGCGACGTTGCGGGAGATGGCAGGCACCGCAGGACCCGGCCAGTCGGAGCCGAAGAGGACCTTGTGGGAGATCTCCTCCAGCCGTGGGAACATCTTGAGGACCGATCGGGGAGGAATCCCCGAGATATCCATGTACACGTTCGGGAACCGCCGCACGAGGAAGAACGCGGTATTCCCCCACAGAGGCCTTCCTCCATGGGCGAGAACGATGGTGAGCTCCGGGAAATCTACGGCCACGTCGTCGATGGTGATCGGATCCCCATAGACATTGCGCGCGCCGGGAAAGATGGAGGTCCCGGTATGGAACATGACGGGAAGCTTCAGCTCCGCGGCCTTGCGGTAAATCGACTCGAGCGCAGGGAGAGTCCCCGTCCGGTAGTCGTTGGGGTGGAAGAGCTGATGAGGGGGATGGAGCTTCAGGGCGCGAACCCCCATCTGGGCGATGCGCTCCACGTCCCCTGCGGGATCCTGGGTGAAGCGAGGATGCACCGAACCCATCGCCACGAGCCGATCCGCATGACCACGGCAATAGTCGGCGATGTAGGAGTTGACCGAGTCGGAGAACCCCATGAGATCGGGGCTGACGTAGTTCACCAGCACCGCCCGCTCGATCTCCTCCTGATCCAGGTATCGCAGGAATCGATCCACCGACCTCGAGTAGTCCATCAGGACCTCGAAGTCGCGATGCCCTTTCTTCATGGTGGCGAGCACCTGGGGCTTCATCTGCTCCCAGGGCTGGATGTGGATGTGCGCGTCGAAGATCCCGGACACCTTGCCGCCCATCAGGATCCGGTCCCCTTCAGCAGCCGATCCAGCTCTTCCGTCACCAGCTTCTTCTTCCCTTTCT
>DASYRY010000227.1:0-2412 GCA_036004025.1 Candidatus Polarisedimenticolia bacterium
GCTATGGGCGTTTCTTCCGCCATCCTCGAGCGGACGGGGCGCCCGGGCGAGGATCGCTTGATCGCGGTCTTCGTCGGGACGCCCCGGAGCCGCTTCGGATGCCGCGACTGGCGCCGCGGAGAGGGGAAGAGAGCCTGGGACAGGAGCCGGTCAGACGCCGGGACGGACCCCGGAATCCGGACAAGCAAACAAGCCGCTTCTCAAAGAACGAAAACGGGAGAATTTTCCAGGCCGGTCAGGCTGCGCCCTCGGCGTCTCGGTCCCCCTCGCTCTCATCGACCTTGAAATCGGCCTCGGGCAGCGCCTCGGGTTCCGGAGAAGGCTTCGGCTGAGGCGGAGGCGAAGACGCCGGCTGAGCTTTCGGCTTCACCGGCGGCTTCGGAGCCCTCGGTATTGCCACCGCCTTGGCCGGGTACTTTTTCGATTCGGAGGATCCCCAGATCCCGCAGGACCTTCCGATTTTCTCCAGGACCTTTTCGATTCCATCCACTCCAGCCCAGAACTCGTCGATGCTCTGGATCAGCTCGTGAGCCTTGCGCGTTCGCGCTTCCACCGAGAGGCCCCACTGCCGCACCCCGAGCGACGAGCGAGGCAGGATCTGCTCGACGAGATTCACGAGCTCGAGGATTCGGGAGGTCTCCGGCGAGAGCGCCAGGATCGGCCGGATTCGGTGCCACTGCGCCCGGGGGGTGTGCTCCAGGATTTCCTGAAGGAGCCGCGGAAGTTCCGCCCAGCGGAGGACTTTCTCGTCCACCCGTGCGACCGCACCGACCGGCTTTGTCTCCGGAGTCATCTCAGTTCCTTTCACGCTCGGGCTCTCAGGGCCTCGGCCAGCTGGCGAATCGAGAGGTATCTCTCGATCCGCAGCATCTTCCGGACGAGCACCCCGAGAATCGGGCCATGGGCGCGTTCGTCCTGTCCGGCCCCTCGAAGGACCGCACGGACAATGCAGGGCCTGACAGGTACGGCCTCGCCCGACTCGAACAGCTCGCCGGCCCTCACTTCCCAGCCCCTCGCCGGTGCGCGCTCGCTTGGTTCGTTCATCTCGAAGGCAAGGAAGGGGGAAAGGGTCTTTCGGATTGGGGAGAATCGATCAACTTTCGCTATTTTTCTTCGAAAGTCATTTTCCCCCCAATCTGCCGGGCGTTCGCCCCCTTCCTTGCCTCCGAGAAGGTTCTTGAAATGGTCATGAAGCGGCGGCGAGGCATCGGAGCGGCTTTCGCCGCATTCGCACTATCTGCCTTGGCAACCCCCCTCCTCCTCTCCGGGATGCAGGACCGGAAAAACGAATCCGCGCGCGTGAGGATCTTCTTCTCCCCTGAAGCCCCTCCCTCCGAACGGGCACTCGCACGCCACCGGAAGATCCAAGCGGGCCACACGGGAATGCGAATCGACCATCACCTCCTGTTGGGCAATTTCCGTGACCTCTCCCTGACTCCTTCTTTGGAGTTTCAAGCCGCAGTCAAGGCGCTTCGGGAAAGCGGAGGTCCGGAGTTCGGACTTTCGATCTTCGACGAGGAAGGGCTGCGCCTGGCGACCTCCTACGGACTTACGAAACTGCCCGCCCTCGTCCTCGAACGCGGCGGCAGGGTGCATGTCGCGTACGGGGCTGATCCGGACATCGAGGAGTTCCTGAAATGCAGGAAATGATGTTGCTGGCGCTCGCCTGGACGGTATTCCCGACCGCAGTCGTTCAGGCTTCGGAACCGAAGGACCAGCCGCCAGACAGGCCGGTTCTGGCGGCAGGCGCCGTGGACTTCTGGGGGGCAGGAGAGCGGGCGCCCAAGGTCAGGAAAGGCCGCCCGTCGCCGGACATAACGGTATGGGCCGAGCCGATTCGGATGCCCGACGGTCGATTCGCCGTCTACGTGCCGGCTCCGCAGGTCCTCCGATTCCTCGACGATCCCACGCCCGAGACCGCACGGGGTTATCTCGCCTGGCAAAAGGAGAGAGTAACCAAACTCCGTCGCGCCATGGAGGTGCTCGAAGCCACCGCCGCACAGGATGAAGCGAAGGATGGAACCGCGCCGCCGGCAGCGAAAGCGGGAGAGTCCGTCAAAGCGACTTCCTCAGAGACGAGGCTCAAGTCGGAGATCACGTACTTCCGCCGCGACGGGTGCATCTTCTGCGACAGGCAGGATCCGATCCTAGAGGCCGTCCGATCCAAACGTCCGGACGTCGGAGTTCGCAAGGTGATGCCGGGGGAGTCCCCCGAACTCTGGGCGAAGTACGCCGTCAACGTCACGCCGACCATCGTGATCGAGCTCGCGGAGAAACCACCGGTCGTCCTTAGGGGCCTCGCTTCGCAGGAGGCGATCCTCAAGGCGATTCCAGAAAGAGGGACCGATGCTGAGAAATAACGCGCTCACGATTGCGCTCGTCATGGCCCTCTCCACGGTCGCCGGCGCGCAG
>DASYRY010000228.1:0-5964 GCA_036004025.1 Candidatus Polarisedimenticolia bacterium
CTTGCAGCTCGGCTCGCGTGTTCATCACGATCGGACCATACCAGGCGACCGGCTCCTGGAGCGGCTTCCCGGAGACGAGAAGGAAGCGGATCCCCTGGTCTCCCGCCTGCACGGTGACCTCATCCCCGCGATCGAAGAGCACGAGCGAGCGATCCTCGGCTTGCGTGGGAGGCTCCGTATCCAGCCATCCGACCCCTTCGGTCGGCACGGCAAGCGGGCCCGAGGCGTTGCAGAAGTTTCCGGCTCCCGCGAACACGTAGGCGAAGGCATGCCGCGTCGTCTCGACGGGAAGCGTCTTCCTCTTGCCCGGCGGAACCGACACGTCGAGGTAGATCGGGTCCGCCGCCATCCCCTCGACGGGACCCTTCTTTCCCCAGAAGGCGCCGCAGACGATCCGGGCCTCCGTTCCGTCGTCCTCGGTGACGACGGGGATCTCCTCCGCCTTCACTTCCTGGTAGCGGGGCGCAATCATCTTGAGCGCAGAGGGGAGATTCCCCCACAGCTGGAATCCGTGCATCCGGCCGCTCGGATCGCCCTTCGGCATCTCCTGATGGATGATCCCGCTACCCGCGGTCATCCACTGGATGTCTCCCGCGGTGATCGCGCCTTGGTTCCCCATGCTGTCGCCGTGCTCCACGGTTCCCGCGAGGACGTAAGTGATCGTCTCGATCCCACGATGGGGGTGCCACGGGAAGCCGGCCAGATAGTCCTCGGGCCGCTCGTTGCGGAAGTCGTCCAGCAGAAGGAACGGATCGAAATCGGACGTGTTGCCGAATCCGAAGGCGCGGCGCAGGTGCACGCCGGCGCCTTCCAGGGTCGGCTTGGCTTTGATGAGACGCTTGACGGGTCGAAGGGACATGGTGGCCTCCGGGGGCGCGGTTGCTCAGGAGATGGTCCAACGATACTCTTGCCGAACAAGGAGTCAAGAGGGGCGATCGAGAACGTCCTCAACGGCGACGGAAGGGAAAGAAGATGCGGGAGTTCATCAAGAAGGCGCGCAGACTCGCCAAGCGGTTTCGGGTCGTCGAGGGGGAGGGGTTTCGCTTGAAGGACTTCGACCCGGGCGACACGCTCGACTTCACTTCCGAGGACAAGCCGCAGGAGCAGGAGGCGCTCTCCATGAGCGTCGAGGCGCTCGCCCCGTCTTCAAGATAGGCTCTACGCGCAGGACCAATGGGCGGTGCTGCTCATCTTTCAGGGGATGGACGCCGCCGGGAAAGATGGCGCCATCAAGCACGTCATGTCGGGCATCAATCCCCAGGGATGCCAGGTGGTCTCGTTCAAGGAGCCGACGCGGGAGGAGCTCGATCACGATTTCCTTTGGCGGTGCGTGAAGCAGCTTCCGGAGCGCGGCCGCATCGGCATCTTCAACCGGAGCTACTACGAAGAAACTCTCGTGGTACGGGTCCACCCGGAGTATCTGGCAGCGCAAAGCCTTCCCCCGGAAGTGATCACGGAGAACCTCTGGAGAGAGCGCTATCGGGAGATCCGCGAATTCGAGCGCACTCTGGCGCGCAATGGCACCCTCATCCGGAAGTTCTTTCTCCACGTCTCCAAAAAGGAGCAGAGGAAGCGGCTCCTGGAGCGCATCGAGAATCCGAGCAAGGGCTGGAAATTCTCCCCGGGGGACTTGAAGGAGCGCGAGCGGTGGAGAGACTACATGCGAGCCTACGAAGACACGATCCGGCATACCGCCACGAAGGCGTGTCCCTGGACCATCGTGCCCGCGGACCACAAATGGTTCGCGCGTCAGGTGGTGGCCGCTTCGGTCATCGAGGCGCTGGATGGCCTCGACCTGAGATATCCGCCGATCTCCCAGGAGAAGCGCAAGGAGCTGTCCGCTGCAAAGCGAGCGCTGCTGCGGCTACGGTGATCCAGGCTCCGGGCCAGGCGGCGCCCCGCCAGGGTCGCGCTGAGGAGAGCTCGGGTCGGCCCGCGTGCGCTCCAGTCTCCCCCTGGCCAAGGCGTTTCCAGGATCGTCCGCCAGGACGATGCGATCGCACGCTCGCGCCTCGGCGTAGCGGTGCTGCCAGTACAAAGAGGCCGCCAGATTGAGGTAGAGCTCGTAGTAAGCGCCGCCGCTTTGCTGGACGGCCCTGCCGAAGTGAGCCTCGGCCCTGCGGGGCTGGCCGTAGAAGAAGTGGAACAAGCCCAGCGCGTAATCATCCCATGGATACTTTTCCCGCCGGAAGAATCCCTCGACCCATCTCGCGCCGGCTCCCTTTCGCGGCGGCCCACCGAGGCCGGGTAGCGATCCGATCGGGAGAGGGCGTGGCTCCGCGGTGATGCGCGAGGCCAGAGTGGGGTCGACCCGAGCCTCCGCTCCCGGGCGGTTCCTCAGGAAGATGACCGCCGTGGAATCGACGTAGGCCAGCCGCCATCGGCTGTCCCGGCCCAGCCGGGTCAGGAGGTCGCCGTTGGTGACGTAGGGGAAGATGATCCACTCGATGCCGAACCGGCGCACGGTCGCCTCCAGCGCCGCCTCCGATTCGAGCGCCTGCATGTACTCGCGGTAGAACGATTCGCCCACCACCTCCAGCCGGGCGTGGATGAACACCGGCTGGCGAAGCTTCCACATCAGCACCCCGCCAAAGTTCAGATGGTTGAGGACCGGCCCGCCGAGGCTCGAGGTCTCGGCGTATCGGGCCGCCGCCAGCGGGAGATTCATTTCATTCCAGCCGAATCCAGACCGGGTCGAGCGCCGGCTGCCGATGTAATAGGCTCCGTGCACGACGCGCATCGTCAATCCGAGCGCCATCCCCGAAACGGCGATCAGCGCCGCAAGGCGAAGCCGGCGCTTCCAGCGTTCGGCCTCGAGTGGCTTTCCTGCGGTTTGCCGAGGAGAGAAGGAGTGCGCCATTCCGGGCAAGGCGGTCAGCACCAGCCAGGGCATGTTCCGCAGCATCGCCGTCGCCGGGATCAGGAAGGCGCCGGCGAGCAGGCAGAGGTCGTATCGGCGCCGCCGAGGAAGGAAGGGGAGACTGATCAAAGCGCCAAGCGCGAAGAGCTGGAAGCAGTGGACCGGAAACATCGGGAAAAAGGGAAACTGTTGGGGGATCGCCGGATTCAATGGGGAAGCCAGCTCTCCGATCGTCTGCTTGAAGATGTTTCCCGACTGCATCCGCCCCATCACCGAGAACGGGAAGAGGACTCCCGATATCCCGTACGGATTGATGAAGGTGGCTCCGACCGCGGCGAGGCTCCAGCCGAGCAGGGGCCGATCCGGGCGCCCTCTCCGGATCCAGCCGCCGATGGCGAAGCAGGCCAGCGCCGTCCAGCCGAGGAGGAAGAAGCTGTGGCAATTGGCCCAGAGAGCGAATACGAGGGGAAGCGGCCAGAGCGGCGAGGGAAGACCGAGGGCTCGCCGGTGCAGGAGGTGGAGCGTGAGGACGAGCAGAAGGTAGGAGACGATCTCCGGACGGACTTCGAAACGCGGCTCCGAAGCCAGGGCACCGAGGAGGAGGAGTCCGGCCAGGACCGTGGGTCCCGGGGAAAGGAGCCGAGCCGAGCGATAGAGGGTGAAAAAGATCAGAAGCACGAGCGCGGTATTGAATACCACCAGGCCGGGAGCGTCGAAGCTTCGTTGCACAAGCGCCAGGACCACTTGGTAGCCCCAGCTGGTGTCGACGTCGCGGTGATCGCGCAGGGTATAGGTGAAAGGATCGTTTTCCGGCCATCCGGCGCCGGAGAGCAGGCGCTCGCCCGCCGCCAGGTGGTACCCGACGTCGGGATCGCCGACGCGGCGGGCGGCCAGGACCGCGAGGAGGCAGAAGACGAGGCCGATTGCGATCCTGCCCGCATTGGGCCAATCTCCTCGCTGCGGAATCGCATCCCTCCTTGCCTGCGGCCGGTCGCGCCCCGGAGGCGGGTCAGGAGTATACCTTGGGTCCCGGATTCCGGTTCGCCGGGATCCTGCCTACAATGTCCGGCGCGGGCAGGTGTCCGCCGCGGGCCTTCCCGCGGCACGGCGCCCGCGGGTTTCTTGTCTTGTGGGGGACGAGCATGATCCTGGATGAGGAAGCGGTCCGGCGTTTGTTGCGGATGGAGGAGCTGATTCCGGCGATGGAGCGCGCGCTGGCGGATGTCTCGAGCGGGAAGGCGGTGCAGCCGGTGAGGCTCGTCGTGCCGGTCGCCGAGCACCGTGGCTTCTTCGCCGCCATGCCGGCGTACGATGGGGCGCTGGGAGCGAAGCTCGTCACCTTCTTTCCGGACAATCAGGGGATTCCCACCCATCACGCGAGGATCCTGCTCTTCAGACCGGAGACGGGCGAGCCTCTGGTCGTGATGGATGGCCGTCTGATCACGGAGATGCGCACGGCCGCGGTGTCGGCGGTCGCGACGCGGCTGCTGGCGCGGCAGGACGCCTCGGTGCTGGCCATCCTCGGCTCGGGCGTTCAGGCGGGAAGCCATCTCTGTGCGCTTCGGCTCGTGCGCCAGTTCCGAGAAGTGCGGGTCTGGAGCCCGAGGAATGCCAGGCCGTTCGCGGCGCGATTCGGGATCGAGGCCGCGGTATCGGCCCAGGAAGCCGTGCGCGGGGCGGACGTCGTCGTCGTGGCGACGGTGGCGACCCAACCGGTGCTGTTCGGGGGCTGGCTCTCCCCGGGAACCCATGTCAACGCCGTGGGGGCGACGCGTCCCGACTGGCGGGAGCTGGACGACTCCCTGCTTCGCGACGCGCGCCTTTACGTGGAGTCACGCGAGGCGGCCACGAGAGAATCGGGCGATGTCATCGCCGCCGGCGAGGTGTTCGCGGAGGTCGGCCAGGTTCTCGCGGGAACCCGACCTGGCCGGGAGACCCCTGAAGCGATCACCCTGTTCAAGTCGGTGGGCATGGCCGTGGAAGACGTGCTCGCCGCCGACCTCGTCTACCGCAAGGCCGCGCAAGCTTGAGCCCATCTCGGCGGGGCTTCGCGCTTCGCCCCTCAGGCTGCCCCGGAGCGGCCGAGAGGCTCATCGCACTTGACGCGGCGCGTGGGATGCCGGGAAAATGTTGGCTCAGCCATCGATTCCTTTCGAACGCACGAACATGAAGAGCTGCCTGAGAGGGAGCACCCATGGGAACCAAGCATCCCGGAGTTGACGCCTACATCACCCAATCCGCCGATTTCGCCAAGCCGGTCCTCCATCAGATCCGGAAAGCGGTGCATGCGGGATGTCCGGAAGTGGAGGAAACGCTCAAGTGGAGCTTCCCGCATTTCACGTACAAAGGGATTCTGTGCAGCATGGCGTCTTTCAAGAGCCATTGCGCCTTCGGGTTCTGGAAAGGAAGGCTGCTGGAGGAGAAACTCCAAGGCGCGGCCAAGGGGAAAGAGCCTGCCATGGGAGATTTCGGCCGCATCACGGCTCTCTCGGACCTTCCCAGCGAGAAAACCCTGATCCATTACGTCAAGGAGGCAGTGGCCCTCAACGACAAAGGGATCAAGCTGCCTCGCCGAGCGAAGCCGAAAAAGGAGCGGGTGCTGGAGATTCCCGATTATTTCGCGGGCGCGCTGAAAAAGAACAAGAAGGCCTGGACCACCTTCGAAAGCTTCAGCCCCAGCAACCGGAAAGAGTATGTGAAGTGGGTCGCCGAAGCGAAGGCCCAGGAGACGCGCAATCGCAGGCTGGAGACGGCGGTCGCCTGGATGGCCGAAGGGAAAGTTCGCAACTGGAAGTACCTGAGGAAATGAAGGGAGAGTTCTCCGATGACCGATGCTCCGCGCGTCGTCGCTCATTACATCGACGGGAAGCTCTTGAAAGGAACCACCCAGGATTTTAACCCCGCCCGGCCGGCCTTCCATCTGATTCCCTCGGACGGCTCGCCGGTGGTCGAGGTTGCCAGCAAGGCTCTCAAGGCCGTTTTCTTCGTGAAGAGTCTCGAGGGGAATCCCCAGCGCCAGGACCTGCGGGGATTCATCGCGGGCCCGACGGCGACGAGCCAGGGCAAGAAGATCGCCGTTCGTTTCAAGGATGGCGAGCTGCTGT
>DASYRY010000229.1:0-4822 GCA_036004025.1 Candidatus Polarisedimenticolia bacterium
CTAACGCATCATCCCAAGAAAACCTGAATCGCGGCGGCAAACGCACCCATCCCAAGCGTAGGGCGCCGGCTTCGTGCCGACTCAGGTGCACCTCTGGGGACGATTCGCAGGACTTCCGCCCCCATTCGACCTCCAGACTTCGCAGCGTGGTCGTCACGTTGTAAAATAGGAAGCCTCAAAGAGAGTCCCATCCGGTCGCAGGAGCACCGGCGAAATCCAGCCGGGAGCTTCTTGGAATCTCCGGAGAATTCTGTCAGGGTCGAATACGTCCTCAGGGGAGACTCGCCGAAATGGCCAAGCGGATGGTGATCATGCTGCTCGCGATGACTGCATTCGTGGCGGCCATCGGTCTCGTCAAGTTCCAGCAAATCCAGGCCGCGATCGCGCAGTCCTCGTCTTTCGAGCCGCCTCCCGAGGCCGTCACGACGCTCATCGCGCGCGAGCAGGATTGGGAGCAGGAGATCGGCTCCATCGGGACGGTGTCGGCCGTCCACGGAGTCATGGTGAGCGCGGATCTGCCCGGCATCGTGGATGCCATCACCTTCGAATCGGGCAGCAAAGTCCGATCCGGCCAAGTGCTCGTAAAGCTCGATACGCGGCAGGAGGAGGCCCAGCTGGTCGCCGCGGAGGCGCAGCGCGACCTGGACGGCCTCAACCTGGAGCGGACCCGCGGTCTGAAGGAGCAGGGGATCACCTCGCAGGCCGATTACGATCAGGCGTCGGCGAAAGCGAAGCAATCGGAGGCCCGCGTCGGCGAGACTCGAGCCACGATCCGGCGAAAAGTCATTCGCGCTCCCTTCTCGGGAGTCCTGGGCATCCGCCAGGTGAACCTCGGGCAATACCTGAACGGCGGCGATCCCATCGTCCCCCTCCAGTCCCTCGACCCGATCCTGGTCGATTTCGGTGTGCCTCAGGAAGAGATCCGATCGATCCGCACGAGCCGGGAAGTCCGGGTGGATCTGGAAGGCGATTCGTCCGCCGAACGGAGAGGAAAGATCACCGCGCTCGACTCGCTGGTCGACCCGGCGACACGCAACATCCACGTTCAGGCCACCCTTTCCAACGCGGAGGGCAGCCTTCAGCCCGGCATGTTCGTGAAGGTCCGGGCGATCCTCCCGTCCAAGGAATCCGTCATCGCGCTTCCCGCCACCGCCGTCCGCTACGCTCCCTACGGGAACTCGGTTTTCATCGTCGAGCAACTGAAGGACCCGAAGAAGGGAAAGAGCTACCGCGGCGTGCGCCAGCAGTTCGTCAAGCTCGGCAGCGGGCAGGGGGACCTGATTGCCGTGCTTGCGGGAGTGAAGTCGGGGGAGGAAGTCGTCACGTCCGGGGTCTTCAAGCTCCGCAACGGCGCAGCGGTCCTGGTGAACAACGACATCAAGCCCTCCAGCAGCCCCTCGCCCAAGCCCGAGGACAGCTGATGTCGATTACCGACCTGTTCATCCGGCGACCCGTCTTGGCGATCGTCGTCAACCTGATCATCCTCATCGCTGGGCTCCAGTCGATCCGGACCCTCACGGTCCGCCAGTACCCCCGTAGCGACATCGCGGTCATCCAGGTCACCACCGCCTACGTCGGGGCCAACGCGGACCTCGTCCGGGGATTCATCACGACCCCCCTCGAGCGGGTCATCGCCAGCTCCGACGGAATCGACTTCCTCGAATCCTCGAGCGCCCAGGGCGTCAGCAGCATCACCGTCCACCTGAGGCTCAACTACGACACCAACGCCGCGCTCACCCAGATCCAGGCGAAAGTCGCCCAGGTGCGGAACGATCTCCCGCCGGAATCCCAGGCGCCCGTCATCGAGGTCCAGACGGCCGACACCGAATTCGCGGGGATGTACATCGGATTCTCGTCCGAAAACCTGGATCAGAACCAGATCACCGACTACCTCACCCGGGTCGTCCAGCCCAAGCTCAGCGCCATTGCCGGCGTGCAGCGCGCCGACATTCTCGGCGGGCGCACCTTTGCCATGAGGATCTGGCTCAAGCCGGATCGTATGGCGTCGTTGGGAATCGCCCCTTCCGACCTGCGTGACGCCTTGGCGAAGAACAACTACCTCGCCGCGCTGGGCAGCACCAAGGGCTCGATGGTCTCGGTCAATCTCGTCGCCAACACCGACCTCCGCACACCCGAGGAATTCCGGCAGCTGGTCGTGAAGGAGCAGCACGGCGCCCTCGTCCGGCTCGGTGACATCGCCGACGTGGTGCTCGGCGCCGAGAATTACGATCAGGACGTCCGGTTCGACGGACAGGCGGCCACCTTCATGGGAATCTGGGTGCTCCCGAGCGCCAACTCCCTGGACGTGATCAAGAGAGTGCGCGACACGGTGCCCGAGATCCGCGCGCAGCTGCCCGCCGGGATCAAGGTCGGGGTTCCCTACGATTCCACGCGCTACATCGAAAACGCCATCGACGAGGTGCTCAAGACGCTCACGGAGACGCTGCTCATCGTCATCGTCGTCATCTTCCTCTTCCTCGGCTCCTTCCGGGCGGTGCTGATCCCCGTCGTCGCCATTCCGATCTCGCTCGTCGGCGCGGTCTTCCTCATGCTGGCGGCGGGCTTCACCATCAACCTCCTGACGCTCCTCGCGATCGTGCTTTCGGTCGGCCTGGTGGTCGACGACGCGATCGTGATGGTGGAGAACATCGAGCGGCATCTTCACGGCGGCCTGCCGCCTCTGCAGGCGGCCTATCATGCCGCCCGAGAGCTGGTTGGACCGATCATCTCGATGACCATCACCCTGGCGGCCGTCTACGCGCCGATCGGCATCCAGGGGGGGCTCACTGGAGCTCTCTTCCGGGAGTTCGCCCTCACCCTGGCCGGAGCGGTCATCGTCTCCGGAATCGTGGCGCTGACGCTCTCGCCCATGATGGGCTCGCGCCTTCTCAAGGCGGCCGATTCGGAGCGCGGCTTCGCGGGAGTCATCAACCGCCGCTTCGACGCGCTTCGCGCGCTCTACCTGCGCGTGCTGGGGAAGACGCTCGACTCACGGCCCGTCGTGCTCGTCCTGTGGGGACTGGTCGTGCTGCTGATCGGACCTTTCTACATGTTCTCGCAGAAGGAGCTGGCGCCCGCCGAGGATCAAGGCGTGGTCTTCACGATCGCCCAGGCCTCGGCCAACTCGACCCTGGATCAGACGAAGCTCTTCGCCGCGAAGATGAACGAGGTGTTCCGGGCGTTTCCGGAAGCCGACGGCACCTTCCAGATCATCTCTCCCACGGGGGGCTTCGGGGGCATGGTCACCAAGCCTTGGAGCGAGCGGAAAAAATCCTCCGAGCAGCTCCGGCTGGAGGCCGCGACCGAGCTGGGAAAGATTCCGGGAGTCCGTTTCATCCCGCTCACGCCTCCCCCCTTGCCGGGAGGCGGCGGTTTCCCCGTCGACTTCGCCGTCACCTCCACGGCGGACTCTGCGCAGGTCTCCGAATTCGCCGATCAGCTCGTGCAGAAGGCGTTCACCAGCGGATTGTTCATGTTCGCGGACACCGACGTGAAGTTCGACCAGCCACAAACCGAGGTGGTTCTGGATCGAGATCTCGTGCGCTCCCAGAACGTGAATCTGAGCGAGACCGGGGCCGACCTCTCGACCCTCCTGGGAGGGAACTTCGTCAATCGCTTCAGCATCCAGGGACGCAGCTACAAGGTGATTCCGCAGGTGAAGCGGGACAGGAGGCTCACGCCACACCAACTCGAAGGCCTCTACCTCAAGGGACCGGAGGGAAAGCTCGTCCCCCTCTCCACCATCGCCACGCTCAAGACCACGGTCGAGCCGCGCGAGCTCAAGCGGTTCCAGCAGCTCAACGCGGTGCGCGTGCAGGGTGTGATCCCGCCCGGAGTGTCGCTGGATCAGGCGCTCCGCTACCTCGAAGAAGAGGCGCGCCGGAGCCTGCCTCAGGGCTTCACCATCGACTATGCGGGAGAGTCGCGCCAGCTACGCACCGAGGGAGGCAAGTTCCTGGGGACCTTCCTGCTCTCGGCCATCCTGATCTACCTGGTCCTGGCGGCGCAGTTCGAGAGCTTCCGGGATCCTTTCATCATTCTCGCGGGATCCGTGCCCCTGGCGCTCTCCGGAGCGCTGCTCTTCTCGTTCCTTGGATTCACGACCTTGAACATCTATAGCCAGGTGGGGCTGATCACGCTGGTGGGGCTCGTTTCGAAGAACGGCATCCTAATCGTCCAGTTCGCGAACCATCTTCAGGAGACGGGTCTGGACAAGCTGCGCTCCGTCATCGACGCGGCGGGGACTCGCTTGCGGCCGATCTTGATGACCACCGCGGCGACGGTCATGGGGCACCTGCCGCTGGTCTTCGCCACGGGTCCCGGAGCGGGGGCGCGAAACAGCATCGGGATCATGCTCGTCACCGGGATGATCATCGGGACGTGCTTCACTTTATTCATTGTTCCGTCGATCTACATGCTCGTGGCACGTACGCGAGTACCGGCCGAGTCTGAGAAGACGACACCTCCCGAGTCCGCTTTTCCCCCGCCGCATCCCTCCCCCGCCTGACGAGCTTCGGGCGCTTCGGTGTCCGGGCGTCGCGCCACGGCCAGCCCCTCTTTTGCACTCCCTTGCGCAGCCGCTCCTTCGCCCGGGCCTCGATCTGCAGGATCCTCTGCCTCGTCAGGCCGCAGATCTCGCCGATGCGGCCCAGGGTGAGGGGCTCCTCGGTCTCCAGACCGAAGCGGTGCGAAATCACCACCTGCTCCAGCATGGTCAGCTCCGAGACGGCTCCCTGAACGATCCTTCTCTGCTCCTTCCTAAGGAGGACGTCCTCGGGGTTCAGCGCAAAGGGATCGGCCAGGGCGTTCATGATGCCAGGCC
>DASYRY010000230.1:0-6344 GCA_036004025.1 Candidatus Polarisedimenticolia bacterium
GCCACCGCCTACGTGCCATCCTTCAAGCGGCAATATATCGGGCTGAATGCCGCCGGGGGATACGTCAGGGGTTTCGGGGGCAAGACGGTGCCGATCTACGACCGGTTCTACCTGGGAGGTGAGCGTTCCCTTCGCGCGTTCAAGAGCCGCACGGTGAGTCCCGAGCGCTCGGACTTCGACCTGGACGGGAACGGCATCATCGACCGGCCCGAGGATCTCGACAAGGACGGGATCCTGGATCGAGGCGAAGATCTGAACGGCAATGCGATCCTGGACACGGAAGATCTCAACCTGAACGGCATCCTGGACCCAGGGGAGGACGCGAATGGAAACGGGGTCCTCGACACCGAAGACCTGGACGGCGACGGCCGGCTGGATCCGAACGAGGACAGGAACGGAAACGGGTCGCTGGACGCCGGCGAGGACACCAACGGCGATGGGTTCTTCGGCTCGATCTTCCCGGGAGGGGACAAGTTCGTCCAATTCAACATCGAATACATCTTCCCCATCGGGGATACGGCGGAGATCCTCGGATTCGTGGATACGGGGAACGCCTTCGACAACGGGCAGAAGATCGACTTGCGGGATCTGCGTGTGGATTATGGGCTCGAGCTACGGTTCTATCTGCCCATCTTCCAGGCGCCCCTGCGATTCATCTACGGCATCATTCAGGACCCCGAGCCAGGGGAGAAGGCAAGCAGCTTCCAGTTTTCCATCGGCACCACGTTCTGACGCGGAAGAAGAAAGCCGCGCAACTTGAAACGGGAGACACAGAGAATGCTCAGAAAGATCATAACGACCGCGTGCTTGGCAGCCTGCATGGGAGGAGCCGCCCTCGCGCAGGAGGGTCCCCACATCGGGGTTTTCGATTCTCAGACGGTGTGGCAGCAGACGGAAGAAGGGAAGAAGATCCAGTCCCAGCTCCAGTCCTTCCGCGATGGCAAGATCGCCGAGATCAATACCAGGGAGGCGGAGCTGACGAAGCTAAAGGACAGGCTTCGCGAGCAGGAAGTAAGCCTGAGTGACGAGAAGAGAACCCAGATGCTGAAGGACATCGATCAGAAGTCGATTGACCTCAAGCGGCTCAACGATGATGCGACGCGCGAGATGAAGGCGCAGCTCGGGGACAGCCAGGAACAGTTCCAGAAGGAACTGGTGGAGGTGGTCACAGCGGTCGGGAAGGACAAGAAGTACCTCCTCATCCTGGAGCGCGCGATCGTCGTCTACAACGATGCCGTGGTCGACGTGACCGGAGAGATCATCGCGAAGTTCAACCAGATGTACAAGGGATCTGCCCAGGCTTCACCCGCCAAGCCGAATGCGAAGCCGGTGGAGCCCAAGAAGCCGGTGCCGGAGCCGACCAAGAAACCCTAGAAACTGGAGAGGAAGCCACCGCAATGCCCGCGCTGAGCCTTCGCGAAATCGCCCGTCGGCTGGAGGGACGCTTGGTGGGCCCGGACCGAACGGTGCGTGGCGTCAAGCCTCTGGACGAGGCAGGGCCCGAGGATCTCTCTTTTCTGGCCCACACACGCTACCGCGGACTCTTGCAGGCATGCCGCGCCGGGGGGGTGCTCGTGACTCCCGGGATTCGGGCCGACCATCTGAGCCTGGTGCAGGTGGAGCAGCCCTACGTCGCGCTCGCGAAGGTCATGCCGCTGCTGCATCCCCCGGTCTCCCGATCTCCGGGCGTCGATCCGCGAAGCGACGTGCCCGAGGATTGCGAGCTGGGAAGAGATGTCTACGTGGGCCCGTTCGTCTCACTCGGGAGAGGATGCAAGATCGGGGATCGTTGCGTCCTTCATGCCGGAGTGACGGTGGGCGATCACGCGCAGCTCGGTGAGGATTGCATCCTTTACCCCGGTTCCGCGGTTCTGGAACGGTGCGGCGCGGGAAACCGGGTCATTCTGCACGCGGGGGCGGTCGTGGGGAGCGACGGCTTCGGGTTCGCGGAGGAAGGCGGAATCCACTTGAAGATTCCCCAGATTGGCAACGTCATCCTGGAAGACGACGTGGAACTCGGCGCCAATGTGACGGTGGATCGCGCCACCTTCGGGAGCACCCGCATCCGACGAGGCACCAAGGTGGACAACCTCGTTCAAGTAGGCCATAACTGCGACGTCGGGGAGGACTGTCTTCTGGTCTCGCAAGTGGGGTTGTCGGGAAGCGTCCGCGTAGGCCGCGGAAGCGTTTTCGCGGGCCAATCCGGCTCGGTGGGACACGTTCGGATCGGCGAAAGAGTCCGCGTCGGGGCGAAATCCGCGGTCACGGAGAATCTTCCGGATGATGCCTTTGTCATCGGCCATCCCGCCCGGGATCATAGGGAATGGAAAAAATCCCAGGCGGCGCTGGCCAGGCTTCCGGAGCTGAGGCGGCGCGTGGCGGAGCTGGAGCGGCGGCTGGAGACGCTTCTTTCCGTCCCCGCCAAGAAGGAGGGCTGATGGAACCGCTGGACGTGCGGGCAATCATGGATATCATCCCCCATCGCTACCCTTTTCTCCTCGTGGACCGGGTGCTCGAGCTCGACGAGGGCCGGCGCATCGTGGCCCTGAAGAACGTGACGTTCAACGAGCCCTTCTTCCAGGGGCATTTCCCTGGAAATCCCATCATGCCCGGCGTCCTCGTGGTCGAGGCGATGGCGCAGGCCGGAGCGGTTCTCCTGCTCCATTCCCGCCCGGAGAGCCGCGGCAAGGTCGTTTACTTCGCCGGCATCGACAAGGCGAAATTCCGCCGGCCCGTGGTCCCGGGTGACGCGATTCGTCTCCACGTGGAGGTTCTGAAGCTGAGAAGCCGAACCTGCCTCATGCGCGGTGAAGCCTTCGTGGAAGACCGCCTCGTCGCCGAAGCGGAGATCTTCTCGTCGATGGGAGACCCCGCATGAACCCGACGCAGGTTCACCCTTCGGCGTCCGTCCATCCGTCGGCCCGGCTCGGGCAGGGATGCCGCGTGGGTCCCTTTTCGGTGGTGGGAGAGAAAGTCGCGCTCGGATCGGACTGCCAGCTGATATCGCACGTCGTCATCGAGGGGGACACGCAGGTCGGCGATGCGTGCCGGTTCTTCCCGTTCAGCTCGGTAGGCTTGGAGCCTCAGGATCTGAAATTCAGGGGCGAGCAGACGCGGGTCAGGATCGGCAGCGGGAATCTCTTTCGGGAGAGCTGCACCGTCCATGCGGGCACAGCGGGCGGCGGGGGCGTCACCACGATCGGGGATCAAAACCTGTTCATGGCCTACACCCACGTGGCCCACGATTGTCAGGTCGGGAGCCAGACGGTTTTCGCCAACGCCGCGACCCTGGCGGGGCACGTGAAAGTGGAGGACTTTGCGGTCATCGGCGCTTTCTCGGGGGTTCATCAGTTCTGTCGGATCGGCGCCTATGCCTACGTCGGCGGATACTCCGTCATCACGCAGGATGCGCTCCCCTATGTGCTGACCGTCGGCAATCGGGCGCGCGCGTTCGGTATCAACGTCGTTGGCTTGAAGCGCAAGGCATTCAACGAGGAGACCATCCAGTCGCTCAAGCGAGCCTACCGGCTGCTGTTTCACAGCAAGCTCACCACGACCCGCGCCCTCGAGCAGATCGAGCAGGAATTGAGCGACGTACGCGAGGTAGCCTACCTCGCTTCCTTCATCCGCGCCTCGGAGCGGGGGATCGTCAAGTAGCGCTCCAGGCCCGTCCGCCCGGCCCATTGGGATCAGCCAGCGATGAGCATCAATATCGCCGTGATTGGAGCGGGGCATCTTGGGCGCCATCATGCGCGCCTGCTCGCCTCGCTCCCCGAGGTCCAGCTCTCGGGAATCGTCGATACGAACGCTTCACGCGCCCAAGAAGTCGCCGCCTTGTATTCCGTGCCCGCCTGCGGGGGTATGGAATCCCTGCCTCAGGGAATTCATGCGGTCGTCGTTGCCGTGCCCACCGAGTATCATCATCCGGTCGCAATACAGTGTCTGGAGAGGGGATGGCACGTATTGGTGGAGAAGCCGCTCGCGCCCAACGCCGCGCTCGGAAGGGAAATCGTGGAAGCCGCGAGCGATCGGAAGCGGGTCCTGCAAGTCGGCCATACGGAGCGATACAACCCCGCGGTTCGGGAGGCCCTCTCGAGAGTCCGGAATCCGCGTTTCCTGGAAGTGCACCGTCTCGGAACCTTCGCCGCGAGGAGCCTGGATGTGGACGTGATTCTGGATCTCATGATCCACGACTTGGACATAGCGCTGAGCCTGAATCCGACCGGAGTGGAATCGGTGGCTGCGGTGGGAGTGAGCGCGCTCACCGACAAGATGGATATCGCCAACGCGCGGATCGCATTTCGCTCCGGTTGCGTGGCGAACCTCACCGCGAGCCGGATCAGCACCGAGCGAGTACGGAAAATCAGGATTTTCCAGCCGGACAGTTACTTGAGCATCGACTCGGCGACGCAGGAGCTGGTCCATTTCCGGCTCGATCGGAGCGGAGCGGGCGCCGCGCGGATCGTCCAGGTTCCCTCCGAGGTGGAGAAGGACGAGCCCTTGCGCGGAGAGCTCCTGGATTTCGTCATGGCCGTGGCCAAGGGCCGAAGCCCGCTGGTCCGCGGTTGGGAGGGGCTGGCCGCGCTGGAGCTGGCGGAGCGGGTGCAGCGGGCCATCTCGGAGGGAGGCTCATGACGGCTTCACCTGCGCGCCGGTACCTCGAGGAGCAGAGAGAGGCAGGCGTGCTTCCCGGCGCGCGTTACCGGATCGCTCGCGGCGCCGAAATCCTCGAGGATGGATGGCTGGGAGCGAGCGTGGTGGAGCCGGAGAGGCTCCCGGTGGCGGAAGACACGCTTTATGACCTCGCTTCATTGACCAAGCCCTTGGTCACGGGCGCGCTGGCCGCTCGGATGGCCCGTAGAAACCAGCTCGACCTCGATTCCCGGCTGGACGAGCACCTTCCGGAGACCTCAGAAAAGTGGGTCGGCGCCTCCACCCTGCTGGACCTTCTGTCGCACCGCTCGGGATTGCCCGCGTGGCTTCCCATCTATCTCACCGCCTCGGAACGCGAGGGATATCTCCGGGAGATCTCCCATCTGCCCGCGCAATACGCCCCGCGCACCAGAGTTGTTTACAGCTGCCTCGGATATATTCTCTTGACGCTTGTGCTGGAGCGACGAGGCGGCGCTCCTCTGGACGAGCTGGCCCGCAGGGAGCTCTTCGCCCCTCTGAATCTCCAGGACACCGTCTTCCGTCCCCCGGCTTCGCTCCGCCGCCGCATCGCGGCCACGGAAACAGGGAACCGACGGGAGCGCGAGATCGCCGGGGACACGGCCGGTTCCTTCCGGGGATGGAGGGAGCGAGTGATATGGGGCGAATGTCACGATCTCAACGCCTGGACCCTGGGAGGC
The DNA here is from genome assembly GCA_036004025.1 of Candidatus Polarisedimenticolia bacterium. Classification (GTDB taxonomy): domain Bacteria; phylum Acidobacteriota; class Polarisedimenticolia; order Gp22-AA2; family AA152; genus AA152. Next base: position 5,352 of record DASYRY010000230.1, read on the forward strand.
GTCAGCGGCAACGCCGGGCTGTTTTCCACGGTCGGGGACCTTCACCTCTACGCGCAGGAATTCCTCGGAACGGGAAGAGGTTTTTTCGACAAGGAATGTCTGTCGTGGTTCAGGAACGATGTGACGGCGGGTCTCCACGAAGATCGCTCGGTGGGTTGGCAGCTCGCCCGCTCTCCCAACTGCTCCGCAGGGCCGCTGCTCTCACCTGATGCCATGGGCCATACCGGGTTCACGGGCACTTCGATCTGGATCGATCCAGCGGAAGGATGGATCCTCATTCTCTTGACCAATCGGGTGCATCCTGTGTATCGGCCGGATGACATGAACGCGGTTCGACGCCAGTTTCACAAGCTGGCGATCACTCGGGAAGCATGAGCATGGAGGCGGGACCGTTCACCACGCAGCCGAATCGCCGTTTCCGCCTGGGAATCGGTCAGGCCGTCCTCGTCTCCCTGGGATTGCATCTTCTCCTTCTGGGATGGATGGTTTTCGGCGGAGCCGCCGATCTCCTTCTGGTTCCGTTGCGTCCGGCGGCCGTCGCTCTCGGGAACAGGCGCGAGCCGGCTCCCGCATCGCTCCAATTCACGTTCGTGGATCTGCCCGAGGATCAGGGGGTGGAGGATAATCCGCGGGCCCATCTCCTCTCGGACAAGAGCCGGGAGGCCCGCCAAAGTGTGCCGACCCCTCCCGATGCCCGCCTCGGTCCCGATCCTCACTCGATCGGCAACTCATCGCTCCGGCAGGTAGGTTCCCCTTCCCCTCCGGCGCATTCTCGACCGGCGCCGCCGGATCGAGGTCGGACCCGCGAAGAGAGACGAATGTCGAGTCGACCGGGCGAGGAGGAGAATTCCGACGCACAGAGTATCGTTCCAGACCAAGATCCCAAGACGGACGACGGTCCCCAGGAATCGAACCGGAGCGAGGCGGGTGGCCGTGGCGATCGCGGTGCCGACGATCGTCGAGAGGCCTTCCAGAAGGCCCTCCGGCAGCTCG
>DASYRY010000231.1:0-4432 GCA_036004025.1 Candidatus Polarisedimenticolia bacterium
TGGCCCTGGACGTCACCCGGACCGACTATCCCACGGACGAATGGAACGTGTACTGCTTCCATTTCTCCGACGGAGACAACTGGTCCCAGGGGGACACTCATGAATGCGTGCGCCTGCTCCGGGAGGAGCTTTTGTCCCGAATCAACCTTTTCTGTTACGGACAGGTCGAGAGCCCCTACGGCACGGGCCAGTTCCTTCTCGACTTGAAGGAAGCCTTCCCCGACGACGAAGCCGTGGCGCTCTCCAAGATCGAGAGCAAGGAATCCATCCACCAGTCCATCAAGGAATTCCTGGGGAGGGGACGATGAGCCTCTCTCCCACCCTGGCCGCGCTGCAGCGCGAAATCGAGCGTCACGCCAAGAACTACGGCCTCGACTTTTTCCCCGTCGTCTTCGAAGTGCTCGACTATCGGAAGCTGAACCAGGTGGCGGCGTACGGCGGGTTTCCGACGCGCTATCCGCACTGGCGCTTCGGAATGGATTTCGAGCAGCTCCAAAAGGGGTACACCTTCGGCCTGCAGCGCATCTACGAGATGGTCATCAACAACGACCCCTGCTACGCCTACCTGTTGGAGTGCAACGCCGACGTCGACCAGAAGATCGTCATGGCGCACGTGCACGCGCACTGCGATTTTTTCAAGAACAACGTCTGGTTCTCCAAAACCAACCGAAAGATGATGGATGAGATGGCCAACCACGCCACGCGCGTCCGCCGCTATATGGATCGCCACGGTGTCGACAAGGTCGAGACCTTCATCGACGCGTGCCTCTCCCTCGAGACCCTGATCGATCCGCACTCCCTGTTCATCGTCCGCGAGCGTGCCACAGCCGACAAGGACGAGCCCGTCCGCAGCGCCCGTCGGCTGAAGAGCAAGGAATACATGCAGGACTACATCAACCCTCCCGAGTTCTTGGCTCGCGAGGAGGAGCGGATCCAGAAGAACGCGGAGAAGAGGAAGACCTTTCCGCTCGAGCCCACGCGCGACACGCTGAAATTCCTCATCGAATACTCTCCTATCGAGAACTGGCAGCGCGATATTCTTAGCATCGTTCGCGAGGAGGCGTACTATTTCGCCCCCCAGGCTCAGACGAAGATCATGAACGAAGGATGGGCGACCTACTGGCATTCGAAGATCATGACCGAGCGGTGCCTCACCGACGCCGAGGTCGTGGACTACGCCGATCACCATTCGGGGACGGTCGCCACCCATCCGGGCCGCCTTAACCCTTACAAGCTGGGTGTGGAGCTCTTCCGCGACATCGAGGATCGATGGAACAAGGGACGCTTCGGGAAGGACTTCGACGAGTGCGAGGACCTGGCGGAGCGTACGCGGTGGGACACGAACCTGGGCCAGGGCCGCGACAAGATTTTCGAGGTCAGGAGGTTTTGCAACGATGTGACCTTCATCGACAATTACCTCACCGAGGAATTCTGCCGTCTGCACAAGATGTTCGTCTACGACTTCAACCCCAAAACCGGCTTGTACCAGATCAGCAGCCGCAGCTTCAGGGAGATCAAGCTGAAGCTCCTGTTCCAGCTCACCAACCGGGGGCTCCCCTTCATGGAAGTGGTCGATGGCAACTATCGGAACAAGGGCGAGCTCTTGCTCCGGCACCGCTACGAGGGTATCCCGCTCCGCATGGACTATGCGCGGGATACGCTGAGGAACGTCCAGCGCATCTGGCAACGCCCCGTCAATCTATCCACCCAGATGGATGACAAGGCTCGTCTGATTTCCTACACGGGCGAATCCTTCGAAGAGGCCGACTTGCATGAGCCGGCGGCCTGATCCCGTGCCTCGCCCTGCCGCCTCCTCTTCGCCACAAGCGGACGTGACGAAGGGCCCCGCCCTCTGGGCGGTCGCGGGAGGCAAGGGAGGTGTGGGACGCAGCCTGCTCGTGGCCAACATGGGCATCCAGATTGCGAGGCTCGGGAAGAAGGTCGTGGCCGCCGATCTGGATTTCCAAGGCACCAATCTGCATACCTATCTCGGGATGGGTCGCCCCGCGAAGGGTCTGGAGCGCCTGGCGGAGAACGAGACCGATACTCTTTCTTCCCTGCTGCTGGATACCTCCGTATCAGGCCTGAAGCTTCTCGCCGGCGCGCTCGACACCCCCTCTCCCTCGCAGCGCGAGCGGATTGTCGATCGGTTCTTCCGCCAGGTCGGCTCGCTCGGCGCCGATCTCATCCTGCTGGACTGCGGATCGGGGCGGAATGCGGAAGTCATGGATCCCTTACGACGAGCGACGGGGACCATTCTGGTATCCAGCCCCGAGCCGGCCTCCGTGGAGTCTCTTTTTCTCTTCATGGAATCGTTCCTCGACAAGGTGCTGGAGACCCCGCTGAACGCCGATGATCGCGAGAAGCTCGAGATCGCGCGCTGCCTGGACGAAGGAACGGGGGAAGGAAGATGCAGCTTTCGAGCGGCCCTGGAAAGGCTCCGCGCCGAGGGAGAAGTGCCCCTGGTGGACCGGATCCTCGCATCCCTTCGCCCCCTTCGCCTTCGACTCATTGTCAACCAGGTCCGCGGGGACGCGGAGGGGGAAATCGCCTCCATCCTGCACAGCGGTTTCGACAAGTATTTCGGACTCGAGCTGAAGTGCCTCGGTTCCGTGGAATACGATCTGTCCGTCCTTCAGGCCGTACAGAAGCGAAAACCCCTCTCCCAGCAGTATCCGAACTCTCCGGCCACCCAAGGAATCGAGCGGGCCGTCTCGATGCTGGTGACTCCGTTCCGTGCCCTTGCCGACGATCCCCTGCTCCTGGACCGCAGTCTGGCCGAGCTGGACCACTATCGACTGTTGGAAGTCGTTCCCGGGACCTCCTCCAAGGAAATCCAGGCGGGATACCAGATTCTCAAGCGGGCCTATGATTCCGAGAATTCCTTCCGACACCCGCTTCTGTCCGTGACCCAGATCCAGCGCATCGCCTCCATGCTCGAGTCGGCCTACAGGACCCTCATCTTTCTCGAGACCCGCACCGAGTACGATCGGAAGCTGGTGGCGCAGGGAGTTCTTCGGCCCGATCAAATCGATCCACCCGAGACGGAGACCGAGCCAGCCCCCCGTCCGCCGCCCGGTTCGAGTCTCGAGGAGGTCTCGTCCGTCCCCGTCTCGGGCGCCGATGATTCCTCTCCCGCTCGAAGCTCAAAGGAATCGAAGCCGGCCACGCCCGCTCAGGTCCCCGGTCAGGGTCTTCCGGTCACCGGCGCAACTCTCCGTGGGCACCGTGAGGCGCGCAGCATGCCTCTCGAGACCATCGTGGAAAAAACCAAAATCCGGCCCGCCATCCTCGAGGCGCTCGAGGAGGAACGCTTCGGCGATCTTCCCGAGCCCGTGTTCCTCAAGGGATTTCTGCGGCAGCTGGCCGTTTGTCTGGGTCTCGATCCGGCGGTCATTTGCCGCGAGTACATGCGAAGAATCCCGCCACCAGCCTCCGGAGAGGATGAGTCCGCTTCCCGCTGATCTCCTTCTTCCAGGGAATCCCGCCGCTTCTGTTCCTCTCCGGGAATAGGTAGAATCCTCCTTCCGGTTCAGGGGAAGTCTCATGTCGACGCAGGATCGCGTCCTCACGGATCCGAAGGATCTCGAGGGCTATTTCACCCAAGGCGCCCGACCCCGAGAGGATTGGGGAGTCGGCATCGAGTACGAGCGGCTGGGTGTTTTTTCCGATACCGGAAAGGCGATCCCCTATCACGGCGCCCGGTCCCTCTCGGCTCTTCTGACGCGACTCGTCTCGACGGAGGGCTGGCGACCGGTCTACGCAGGTTCCAACATCGTCGCTCTGGAAGGGGAAGGCCAGCGTCTCACCATCGAGCCCGGCGGACAGCTCGAGCTCTCGGGGGCCGTCCACACGAGGCTCTCGGATCTCCGGGAGGAGGTGGCGCGCTACGTCGCGCTCCTCCAGGCGCATTCGGAGCCGCTGGGAATCTCATGGCTGGGATTGGGGCTGCAGCCGCTCACGCCGCTCTCCGAGATCTCCTGGGTGCCCAAGCCCAGGTACACCGTGATGTCGGCGCACTTGGGGCGCACGGGAACCCTGGGACATGTCATGATGAAACAGACGGCGGGGGTCCAGATCAATCTCGACTACTCCGACGAGCTCGATGCGATGATGAAGTTTCGCACTGCGATGGGCCTGACCTCGCTCGTCACCGCCCTTTTTGCCAACTCGGCCCTCACGGAGGGACGCCCCAACGGCCATCAGAGCTTCCGTAGCTGGGTCTGGCAGAACACCGATCCCGCGCGCTGCGGACTCCTCCCCTTGGCGTTCAAACTCGATGTCACGTTCGACGATTATCTCGAGTACGCGCTCGGAGTGCCGGCCATGTTCATCTTGCGGCACGGCACCTTCGTGGATCTGGGAGGAATGCCCTTCCGTGAATTCATCGCGCGCGGGTTCGAGGGGCACCCGGCCACCGAGGACGACTTCC
>DASYRY010000232.1:0-7296 GCA_036004025.1 Candidatus Polarisedimenticolia bacterium
CTCTACGCCTTCCGCGGAGCCCATCTTAGTCCCCAAGGCTATCAAAGAATGGGGCTCGCCATCGCGGCGGCACTCCGAGGAGACCTTCCGAGATGATCCTCGGCGCTCTTCCCGCAGCAGGCTCCGCCTCCGGCGGAGTCCATCACGTCGAGATGCTCCTGTTCTTCGTCCTGATGCAGCTGATCCTGATTCTTGCCGCGGCGCGCATCGTCGGCCAGGCCGCCCGCTGGATCGGCCAGCCGCGGGTCGTGGGTGAGATCCTGGCGGGCCTGATCCTGGGGCCGTCCCTTTTCGGCCATTTCTTTCCCGCGACCTTCGACTACGTCTTCAAGTCGACGCCTCCCGAGCCCCTCTCCATCCTCAGCCAGATCGGCCTGATCTTCTTGATGTTCCAGATCGGGCTCGATTTCGACTTCTCGCACCTGAGCACGAGCCGCAACCGGCGCGCCGTGATCCTGGTCTCCGCCAGCGGCATCGCCCTTCCCTTCTCGCTGGGACTGTGGCTGGGTCACGTCTCGCACGCGCCACTCGCCGCTACGATCCACGAGACGGGCTACGTCCTCTTCATGGCCACCGCCATGTCGATCACCGCGATCCCGATCCTGGGGAGAATCATGATGGAGCTGGACCTCACCCGGACGAAGCTGGGAGCGATCGCGATCAGCGCGGCCGCCTTCGACGACGTCGTGGGATGGGTCCTCCTGGCGCTGATCAGCTCGGTGGCTACGGCGCAGTTTTCCGCCGCCTCCACGGCGAAGCAGATCCTCTGGCTTCTGGTCTATTTCACGCTTTGCTGGTGGGGCGTGAGGCCGCTGTTGAGGCGTCTCGTGAACCGGTTCCACGCGGGTCCCTCGCGGCTTCCCGCGAACCTGCTCGCCACCCTCCTGGTCGTCATCCTCGCTTCGGCCATCACCACCTACCGGCTGGGGATCTTCGCCATCTTCGGCGGATTCATGATGGGAGTGCTCCTGTACGACCGCACCGAGTTCGTGCAGGCGTGGAAGGGGAAGGTGGCTGACTTCGTTTCGGTCTTCTTCCTCCCGATCTTTTTCACCTTCACCGGATTGCGGACGAACGTGCAGGGACTGGATTCGCCATCGCTGTGGCTCTGGTGCCTCGCGGTGATCGGCGTGGCGACCCTGGGCAAGTACGGCGGGTGCACGCTCGCGGCGCGGGTCGCGGGGCTCAATCCTCTGGAATCCCATTGCCTCGGGATCATGATGAACACGCGAGCGCTGATGGAGCTGGTGGTCCTCAACGTGGGGTACGATCTGGGGCTCCTCCCGCGAGACGTCTTCACCATGCTCGTGTTGATGGCGCTCTTCAGCACCGTCGTGACCACCCCTCTGCTACGCCTCTGGCTCCCGAAGCTGGGTCACCAGCTTCCCCTCGTGCCGCCTGAAACATGAGACTTCGGGCCCGGACGCTTCTCCCGCTGGTCGCGGGAATGATGCTGGGAGGCTCCCCGGCCACCTCGCCGATCGTGCTGGTGATCTGCTCGCCCGGCTCCGCGGGGAACACGGTGCAGGCCCAGCCGACGCTCGATGCCTTCGCCGCCGCCGTGCAGTCCGCCGCACTTTGGCCTGCGGGAAGCCTGAGTTCCATCTATTTCGAGCAGGCGGAGCCGGGAAAGGAGCGTCTCTCGCACTCCGATGCCGCCCTGGCCCTGGTTTCTTCTCCCTTCTACTTCGAGTTCAGAAAGAGGCTTTCCCTTCAACCCGTGCTGGAGGCGGTGCCCGAGGCGGGGCGCGGAGAGGTCTACAGCCTCGTGGCGAAGAAAGGCGGGATTCAATCTCCCACGGCGCTGTCGGGATGGGAAATCACGGGCGGAGCGGGATTCTCACCCGAATTCGTTCGCTCCGTCTTGCTCGCGGATTGGGGCAGCGTTCCCGCCGACGCTCGGATCACCTTCTCCGCGCGTCCCCTCACGTCGCTTCGCCGGGCGGCCTCCGGAGAGAAGCTTGCCGTTCTTCTGGATCGCGAGCAGGCGGCCGCCCTCGGGACTCTTCCGTTCGCCGCGGATCTGGAAGTGGTGCAGCGCTCCGGAACCGTCCCGAGCGGGTTGCTTTGCCTGGTCTCCTCGCGCCTGCCGAAGCCCCGCATGGATGCTCTCGTGAAGGCCCTGCGCGGCTTGAAGAGCTCCGCTGCCGGCAGGGCGGCGCTGAAATCCCTGCGTCTGTCGGGCTTCGAGCCGGTGGATCCTCTCTCCCTGAAAGCACTCGCGGCGCCTTCGATACCCGCGTCGGGCTTCAAGCCTTGAAGAAGGCGCGCGTCCTGATCCCGATCCTGGCCCTGGAGATCCTGACCCCTGGCTGCGCGCACGCTTTGAAGGAGCCTCCCCCGCTGCAGAGCTTGGGGCCGCCCCTCGAGGGAGGATCCGCCACCAAGGACGTCGACTCGCTTCTCCGCCAAGCTGACTCCCTTTATGCTACGCGCGCCCTTCCGGAGGCCCGCAAGTCGGTCGCGCTCTTCCTGCAGGCGGCGCGCGCCGACGCTTCCCGGGTGGAAGGGCTTCTGGGTGCCGCCCGGGTCCTCGTTTGGCTCGTCGGTCACGAACCGGATGCGGCGTCGCGCGACAAAGCGGCTACGGATGCCGTCCACGCAACACAATGGTGCCAGCGCATCGATCCAGCCAGCTCCGAGTGCGACTACTGGCTCGGAGCGGCCGTCGGGGTCCAGGCCCGCGAGCGCCACAGCACCGCCCTGGATGCACTGCCCCTCATCGAAGCGGCGTTCCGGCGCGCCGCTGAAAAGAACCCGTCCCTGGAAGAAGGCGGACCGCATCGGGCTCTGGCGTTGCTATACGCCAGGGCGCCGGGGTGGCCGATGGGTCCCGGCGATCCGTATCGCGCGCTCGAGGAAGCCCGAAAGGCGGTAGAGCTGAGTCCTCAGTATCCCCCCAACCAACTGGCGCTGGGAGAAGCCCTGCGTCTCACCGGCAGTCCCGGAGAGGCGCGCGAGGCTTACTCCCGAGCCCTGGAGCTGGCGAGAACCCGCCTGTCCGAGGGCGATCGCGATGCTTCCGAATGGGTTCGGGAAGCGCAGAAAGCCCTCGCCGAGCGCCCATGAGTCGCCGCACGCGGTCGCTTTGCAGTACTCCTGACCGGAACGCTCCGGCTGATAGGGACAACGTGGCGCCGCGGCTCGGGGAACAGGTTCAACGGCGGGGCCGATCGAGGGGCGGGCCGGCTGGCGCGATTTCGCTGAGCCCATCAGGCAGGTAGGACCGGCCCGCACTCTCGAATTCGGATTCAAGCTCGACTTCTAGGCCCTAGCTCGCCAGGGCGCGCAGCAACGCGGCGAGCGCCTGCACGCTCTCATCTCTCTGGGCCAGGCCCGCCACGCGAGTGAGGCCTTGCGCTTCCAGGACGAGCCGCGCGCCGGAGCCTCCTCCCTGCCAGCAGTTCGTCCCCGCGGTGGTGAGCGCCTTTCGAATCGACTCCATCGCGGACTCCTCCAGCGTCTTCACGTAAACCCGCCGGCCGCTCTCGACCCGGAAGACTTTTCCATCCGCCTCGATGGCGATGGCGTTGCCGTCCGATTCGTAAAGCGTGAGCCGCGTGAAGGAGGGGCGCGTCTCGCGGTCCTCATCGCGCAGCGGAGCGAGCTGAGCCACGTCCGGGCCTTTCCGAGTCTCGGGGAGGGACTTGGGGGAATCCTTGCGAGCCCCGGACTCTTGCCTGGCAATTCGGTCTCGTTCCGAGACGGGGCCCGAGTATCCCGAAGAGGAAAAGCCCGAGATCGCTCCTGGAGGTGGCGGAGCCTGCCGGTTCCTCTGCACGAGGTAGCCCGACTCCTTCGCTTTGGCGTCTCCGAAGATCCCTTCGTACGCCACGTCTTCCGGCATCTCCACCGGCACGGAAACCTGGCTCGAGCGTCCGGTCCAATTCGAGATCTCACTGTCCACCGCCACGAGCGAAGTGTAGGCAGTCATGAGGTGATGCCGGATTCCCAGTGTGGCGATCGCCTCCACCACCTCGGGACGGGCCGCATCGTGAAGCTGCCGCTCCATCTGGCGAATTCGCGAGCGGGCCCACAGCCGCCCCAGTGCCTCGTGATCCTCCGCCGCCTCGGGAAGCGTCACGTTGCAGCGATACACCCGGCGCCGTCCGCGGCTGAACCCTTCCACCTCCACCGCTCCCGTCCCGGGCCGGCGATACCGGCCGTGAAGGATGAGCGGCTGACCGCCGAAGAGATCCGGCGCCTGGTTGGGCACCAGGTCCATCACCTCGACGTCTCGCCAGGTGATCCGGATGTCGGTGAGCAGCGGCGAGGAGATGCGCTCCACGAAGCGCTCGACCATCTGGTCGGGAGATTCCTTCGCGCCAAGGAACGCCGCTTCGCCGCGCCCCTCCTCCGCCAGCCCTTCGAGAAGGTAGCGGTTCACCGAGGAGCCGATGCCGAACGAGAAAAGCCGAGCGCCGCCGATTTTCCTGCCGACCTCGGCGAGAATCTCACGCTCGTTGCCAATGTACCCATCCGTGAGGAACGCGACGATCCGGAGCCGTTGCGCGTCGGCGGGAAAACCCAGCGCAGCGCGGATTCCCGACACCATCTCGGTGCCTCCCTCTCCGCGCAACGAGTCGAGATACTCCAGAGCGCGGCGGAGATTCTCGCGGGTCGGCGAGAGAGACCGGCTTCCGAGTCCCGACGCCGAATCCGAGAAGCGGATGATCTGGAACGTATCCTCCGGGCGCACCGCGCCCAGCGCCCGCCTGACGACGTCTTTCGCCGCTTCCAGCGGCACGCCCATCATCGAGCCGGAGCAATCCAGCACGAACACCAGCTCCCGAGGCTGCATCTCCGTCTCAGCAGGGTCCTGGGGGGGCTGGAACATCAAAGTGAAAACCCCCGGCTCGCTCGTCCTGCCGGGCTCCCGCCAGGCCATCAGGCCCAGCTCGGGACGATCGCTTCCCACCCTCCAGCTCAGCCGGAAATCCTTGTTCAATCGCTCGCCACCATTCTCGGAGAGGGTGATGCGCTGCGCGTATCTCCCCTGGTCTCTGACGACGATGGCGTGCGAGGGAGATTCGATCCTCTGGACCGGGACCCCCGGCTCGAGGTCCACGACCAGCGAGAAGCGCTGACGCGTCGAGGCGCCGGGGGCCACCACGGGCGGGTCGATGGCGCCCGGATCGGTCTGGCGCAGGGGGATGAATCGGGGTCCCACCACGGTCGGAAAGACGAACTCGCATCGCGGTCCGTTGCAGGGAATCTCCTCGTCGAAAGCGATGACGACTTCCACCCGCGCGCCGGGCGCCAGGTTGGCCACCCGCTGCGCGAAGATGTTGGGACGCTCCTGGTCCAGCAATCCCGCCACTCTTCCTTCCTGCCTCGCCGCCTCGTAGATCCTGCGCGCCTCTTCGCGCCGTCGCATCTCTCCCTGGATCGTCCTGTGCCCGATGCGCAGGGTCATGTCGGTCACCGCGGCGTTCTCGGGAAGCGGGAAGACGTAGAGCCCATCCACCGGATCGTCGTTGGGGTTCTCCCATGCCTGGGTGACTTCGACGTGCGCTATAGGACCTGTGATCCAACCCCGCACGTCGGTCCCCGTGAGCAGGAACGGGGACGGCTTCTCGGTCGGGTCCACCAGCATGGGCCCTCGGCCTCCCGCTCTCGCCCACGAGAGTCGGTCCACACTCGATACCGCCAGCAGCAGCGCCGCCAGCGCGAAACGGGTCATCCTTCGTTTCATCGATTCCTCCTTGTCGGAGCGTTCGCCCCTGCTCTCCTGGGACAAGGCGACGCGAGAAGAGTTCCCGAAGATTCGCCGCGGGGCTCGGAACTTTGGCCGCGGGACTCTGTCCAAGCTCTACGGGCGGGAAGCGGAAAGACTTTTCCGCGGCGACATGGCATGCTGGAGTCCATGGATCTTCGACCTGTGGAATGGACCGAGAATGAAGAAGAGCTGATTCGGCGGGCGCGCGAGGGCGACCCGGGCGCCTTCGACCGGATCGTCCAGGACCACCTGTCAACGATCTGGCGAATCGTCTGGCGGATCCTCCGCCACCGCGAGGACACGGAAGACGTGGTTCAGGAAGTCTTTTTCGCCGCCTACCAGGCGCTGGCGGGATTTCGGGGAGAGTGCCGCCTCACGACCTGGCTGCACCGGATCGCCGTGACCCGCTCGCTGAACCACCTGAAGTCGCGCGGGGAGAAGATCCGGCGCGCCTCGCGGCCTCTGGAGGTCGCCACCGAGCTTTCCTTCGAGACCCCCGACGGAGCCGCGGCACGCACCCCCTTGGTAGCGCTGGAAGCCAAGGAGCTCGCCTCGAAGCTCGCGCAGTGCCTGGAGATGCTGCCGGCACTCTGGCGAAGCGCCGTCGCGCTGAGGGACGGCGAGGAGATGTCCTACGAGGAGATGGCCGACGTCCTGGGAGTTCCGCTCGGGACGGTGCGCTCGCGGCTGGCCCGGGCGCGCCTCGCCTTGAGGGACTGCATTCGAGGAGCGGGAGTGTGACGCAAGACGACCACAAGCACCTTCACGAGCTGATCTCGGCCATGGCGGACGGCACCCTCACCCCCGAGGAGGCCGCCCAGGCGCAGATCCATCTGAAGGACTGCGCCGATTGCCGGCAGCTGCTTCACGATATCCGTCGCATCGCCACCGCGGTGGGCGAGGAAGGCGTGCCTCCGGTTCCGGGCTATCTCGCAGGAAGGATTCGCGAGCATCTCATTACGGGCGGCGCCTTCGAGTCGCGCTCTCTTTCTCCGGCTATCCCCTTCTGGAAATCCCCTTTTCCGCTCGCTGCCGCGGCCACTTTGTTGCTGGTGAGCGTCATTTGGCTGGCCTGGCCCGGAGGATCCCATGTCTCACCTCCACCTCCGGCGCAGGGGGAGCCGCAAACGGAGCTTGGCAAAGACACGATGGGGGAGCGCGACTCGGCCAAGCCTGAAGCACCTCCGCCTGCGGCTCGGCCCTCGGAGAGCGTGCCGATGGCGCCGAAGACCGCTCAGGAGAAAGCGCAGGCTCCCGTCCCGGAGTTGGAGGGTCACTCGGGGAGTCTCCAGCCGCGCGTTCCTTCTCGTCTTGCGGCTGGCGACGAGGGGTCCAGACGCAATGAAGCTCCCGCTCCGAGCAAGGAGGAGGCGTATCTGGATAGAGTCACCAGCTCAGGCCTGACGGGAGAGGATTACAAGAAGGCCAAGGGCCGGGAGCGCCAGGATGCGCCTGCCGCCAAGGATGAGAGCGCGCTCGCGCCGGCGGCTTCCAGCGCGGGCTCCGTCTCCACGGTGGGGGAAATCCGCTCCCTTGTCTATGAAGGACCGGACTATTCCGCCACCTTCGTGGAGGAC
>DASYRY010000233.1:0-19916 GCA_036004025.1 Candidatus Polarisedimenticolia bacterium
AAACACTTCGCGCGGGGAGTCGACCGGGAGCACATTGCGGAAGGCGCTGCTCAACTGGGGGTCGATCTCGAGGGACACATCGCCTTCGTCCTGGGGGCGCTTCAGCAATCCGCCTCGAGCCTGGGATTGGAATAATCGGGGTTGGGTGAAGCGGGAAAACATTTCTAGAAAGAAGTGGTGGGGCGTGCTGGATTTGAACCAGCGACTTCTACCGTGTGAGGATAGCACTCTCCCGCTGAGTTAACGCCCCTCGATGCTGCAAACTTTACGCTGCAGCGGCGCATTGTATCACGGCCCCCACGACGGCCGTTCAGATCCGGAAGGCTTCGATCTCGGGATCGGTCGAAGGCTTTGCGAGGATATGCTCGACCTGCACCTCCCGGGTCGCCAGGACCTCCACTTCCGCATGCGAGCGCTTCGAGGAGTAGCGCGCCACAATCCCCGCGATAACGCGCCGCAGATCCGGCCCCGGCTCTCCTTGCGCCATCACCAGCGGGCTCCCTCCGTCGGGGACCTCGAACCACCAGCGGCCTGACAGATGGCGTCTAAGGAACTTGTTCTCCGCCTCGTCCCTCCCCACCACCACCTTGACGCTGTGCGAGACTCGAAAATGCCGTCCCACCTTGAGGAGCACCGCGTCCTCGGTCCCGGGCTCGAAAGGGACCTGGTGGTCGAGGACGTCGCGCAGCCGCCGGGAGAACGTATCATCCGTCAAGGAGCAGCAGCCTCCCGAGGGCTGCGGAAACTCGGAGATCTGAAAGGTCTCTGCCAGAGCGAGCTGGCCCCTTCGCGAGCGACCCGCAATGGCCAGGAGGCGCGCCCGGTCTACCCATCCCCTCTTCTCTGGAAGCGTTTCGGGAAGATGGTGGGCCGACAGGGGGCGCAAGAGGAGACCCTCCAGATGCGCCTCTCGCTCGATGGTCTGGAGAGCTGTCAGGTGCTGCGACATGGGACGCTGGCCCAGAACCTCGCCGGTGAAGATGAAATGCGCCTTCAGCTCATCCATCCGGGCTCGCGCCTTGCGCAGCATGAAGATTCGGCAGTCGATGCAGGGATTCATATGCGCCCCATGCCCGTGCTTCGGATGAGTCACGATTCCGAAGTACTCCTTCTCCACGGGGACGATCTCGACCTCGACCCCCAGGTCGGATCCGGCCCGTAGCGCTTCGTTTCTCAGCCGGTGAAGCGCCTCCCCGGGCCGGCCCACGGCCCGGCGCTGGTCGTTGCTGCAGAAACCCGTGGAGAAGTTGAGACCCAACACTTCGATCCCCTGCTCCATCAGGACGCGCGCGGCCAGCGTCGAGTCCAGGCCTCCTGAGATGAGCCCGAGGGCCCGGATCGGTTCCGATCGCTCCATGCTCACCTAACCTTGGATGGTTCTCCCGGAGGAGAGGTTTTGGGCGTTTTCCGCACCAGGAGATGGATTTCTCCGTCAACCTCATGGTGGCCCAGGTATTCGTTTCCGGTCGAGCGGCACCATGCCGGCATATCCAGAAGGATGACACGATCGTCAGAGAGGACCTCCAGAATCTGCCCCTCCTCCATCGTTCGCATTCTCGCCTGAGTCTTGATGATGGGGATGGGACAATAGAGGCCGACGGTATCCAGCCGCTCGTCCGGTTCGTGCGGGATCCATGCCTGCGAGTCCGGAGGTCGGGCCTCGCTCGATCCGACCTCCTGCCATCGGTCCTTGGGGCCTGTCATGGGAGCCGAGTATAACAGACCCCTCGGTCCAGCCTTCAAGGGAACCGCCTGGAGAGTTTCAGCCGCGAGGAGAAGCGGAAAACCCGGTCCTTGCCCTCCGGGCGCAGGCCGAGAAGGTCATCGTCATAGGCCAGGACCGCTTCCAGATCGAGGGGGGGAGCACTCCTCGTCCGGCGAATCCTGAGTTCCTCGGGCACTCCTTCAGGACCTGGCAGGAATACCCTTTGGAACTCACGCGTCGTCTCCCAAGCACCGTCCCTGAAGATCTCGAACGAGGCTGGGGAGCGCGCGGAGAGGGTCGCGCTCCGAGCGGATAGGATCCGCTTGCCAACCAGCCGATAGATCTCCTCGCCGGACCCTTCCTCCTTCACCAGCACGAGATCGGGCGGGTCGATCCGCTCCCAGGGGATGGAGAGCCGCTTCTGAGTCGAGTCGCGAAGCGCCTGGTTCCCCCATCCTGCGAGTCGGACTCCATGAAGCGTCTCGAGCGACGAGAGGGAAGCCTCGACCTTTCTATCACCGGCATCCACATGCTCGCGTACTTCCACCACGATGCGATGATCGGAGTCGTAGGACGGGCGCGAAGCGTTGAGAATGAGGAGTCCGAGCGCCACGAGAAACCATGAGACCCCGACAGGCCAGCTCCAGAAAGCCCCGGGCCTTCGTGCCAGGAGGATCTCGGGAAAGCAGCAGAGATGGGCGCAAAAAAGGAACCATGGAAGGGCGAGGATCAGGGCAGCTACCTCCAGTGCGTGGGGTGGGAGCGGAAATCCCGCGAGCTCGAGGAACATCCGGAACGTGGTGGGCGAGAGATAGGGCAGCGACCAGGCCACCCCCAGGATTCCGCAGGCTGCGGCCCGCGAGAGCCTTTCACAACGCGAGGCCGCCAGCATCCCGAACGCCCCCGCCCAGAACGGCAGGGCGATCTCGTGCCGGTCCACCGCGCTCAAGAGTCCTCCAAGGAGCGCCTCGGTAAGGATCGCCATCGCCAGGTAGACACCCGGCCGTGACGTGGGACGAATGAACCGGAAGATCCCGGTGGCGAGCCAGAGAGTCAATCCAATCGCCGCGAGCGCGCCGACAAGGTGGGCCGAGGCATGGGCGGCCGCCGGCCAGCGGAAACCGGTGAGCGACCGGAGCAGGATCTCCGCGCCGAATCCACCGGATAGCGCGAGCGCCGTGAAGGGAATCGCCAGGAGCAGGCTTCTGAAACCCTCCGACCAGGCCGTAAACGTAAAGAAATCTCTGCGACTCGCGGCGAGCCATCCGGCCAGGATGAGAAGCGCCGCAAGGCTGATGCCCCTCAAGGCCAGATCCGGCAGGAACGCCACGAACCTTCCGAGCCTTAGCGGGACGTAGCCGTGGTCCTGTTGTCCGGTGAACGCTTCGCCCGAATCCAGCTTCCGCACCATGGCCTCGAGGAGATCCGCCGTCGCCGCGAGCGTGCGCCCTTCGACCCTATCCGCGACATCCTCGCGGGTGTGATAGGTCCATGCGGGAAACTGACAGCTTAGGTTAAAGGACGGGATGCCGGCCCGAGCGAAGGTGATGTGGTCGGCTCCATAAGGAATTTCCAGAAGCCTGGGCACGATGACCAGCCAGGGATCGAAAGACACCCGACCGGTGCGGGCGATCCCCTCGGCCTGAGCCAGCAGCCGGTTCGCCCATAGCTCGGGGGGACGAGGAAAGGGCGCGACGAAGACGCTTCCGGTTCCTACAAAGTCGAGGGTGATGGCCGCCAGGAGCGGGGGTCCCTCCCAAGAGCGCAGGAACGCACGGGAGCCCGGCAGGCCTTGGGTTTCCTCTCCCGTGAAGGACGCGAATATCAGAGTATGCCGGGGAGAACGGGAGGCCAGCCTGCGCGACGCTTCGATGAGGACAGCCACGCCCGAGGCGTCATCCGACGCCCCCGGGCACTGCGAGCTCCGGCTATCGTGATGGGCACCGATGAGAATGGCGCGCGGCTCTCGTCCCGCCAAGACTCCCACCACGTTCGCCGAGTCGAGGATCAGATCGGAGCTCTCCGACAGGCGCACGCTCCCGACGGGCTCCTCGCGGGCTTGAAGGCCGGCCTCCTGGAAGGACTTCAGAATGTATCGCCGGGCTTTCGCTTCAGCGGGGGAGCCGGTGGGACGGGGTCCGATCTCCTTCGCGAGGACACGGACGTGACCCATCAATCGTGGAGCCGCTTCCGGCAGCTTTCCTTCGTTTCGCCGGCAGGAGCCCAGCAGGAAAACTGAGATGAGGAGTGCTGCTGACTTTCCGCTGCGTGCCGCCATCCTCAAGAGCGCTCTCCTTGACGAAGAAGGGAGGAGAGTCTAGCATAACTCCAATGAGATAAAAGACTTGGAGAGAAACTGTTGACTAGGGCCATGACCGGGTTGCTTCTGGGGCTTCTCGCGACACACGCGCCGCTTCACGCGAGTCCGCCGAGATCGGCGGGAGCGGACCCCACGAAAGTGTTGACGAGAACTTTCCAGCAGGGGGCGATAGGGGGCATGAGGCAGCTCCTCGATCGCGAGGAGAAGACGTTCATCGCTTCCGCCAACCTCGGCTTCGATCCCGGTTACTACAGCGTCGACCAGGTCTGTCTCCTCCTCCAAGACGCGCTGCGCTCCCGGACCACCCTCAAGTTCAGCTTCCTGACGGGAGCCGCCCCGCCCCCTAAGGCCTCCCGTGTGGTGAGCGTGGCCAGATGGATCTACACGAAGGGAAGATCCCGCGAACAGACCGTCCAGATGGCTTTCACGCTGGTCTGGAGGGATGGAGGGTGGGTCCTCAAGGAAATCCGGGACGTCCCCTGAGGTGATGATCGACACCGCTCGAGGATCCATGAAGGGACTCGCGGCATCTGTCCTCGGCCTGCTCGTCCTGCTCTGCCTCCTGGGACTGGACGGCGTCTTCGGCTTCATTCTTCTCTCAACCTGGCAGCTGGCGTTCCTGTTCGTCCTCGCAGCGCTGATTCTCTGGACCCGCCGCAAGCCGGAGCCCCGGGCTCCCAGGCTGCGAGTCCTGTGCATGTGGGCCGCCTTCCTGATCGTCGTCCTGTCGAGTCTGGGCCTGTTCTACCGCACCCGGGCGAGCGCGATCCGATCCTCGTGGGAGTCTGGAAGCTCCTCCCGCCTGGAGTCTCGCGCCGAGAGGATCCGAGCGGAATTCAAATCCCTCCTCGAGTCTCTGTCCTCTCCCGCTCTCTGGCTCTCCGCCAAGCCCTCGGACGAGCGCGGCGCGCTGTTCGACCTCCTGGAAAGGCGCACACCCGCCTCGCTTCGCGCCACGGGCCGGTTCGGATGGACGGTGCTGCAGGACAAGGATCCCCTCGCCTGGGCGGGCAGAACCGCGCTGGCGCGCGAGCGGATTCCGCGGGAGTCGGGCCCGAGCCTCACCGTGGCCGCACAAGGCGCCTCGCTGATTCTGGCCTCGTGTGTGCCCCTCGATCGGGGACACCTGCTCGTCGGGGAATACCTTCTTCAGTCCCCGCTGGAGCGCTGGCCCACTCTCCCCTTGCCTTCCCTGCAGTCGGGCACCGATACCGTCAGCATTCGCAGGGACCCGACCGCCCCCTCTCAGGAAGAGTCGACCCTCGACTTGAGCGACATCCGGGTCGGGCGCCCCCGCCACGGAAGCTCGGGGATTCCGGCTACCTTGTACCTGCCGCTGAAGGATCCTTCGGGCCGGACTCTCATCCTGGTCACTCTGCGCGACCTCTCCGCGGGCATCGCTTCACAGGAACTCGCGCAACGATACCGCCGGATCGGCTCAGCTCTGCTGTGTCTGGGCTTCTTGATTCTTTCTTTGACCTGCTTCCGCTCGTCGATCTCGCCCGCTCCCGTCCCTCGGGGCCGTTGGCTCGCGGCAGGAACGCTCTTTCTCGTTGCCGCTCGCATGGTCCTGCTGCCGATGGGCGGTTCCGCCTGGTCCAGGAGTTTCCTCGGATCCTCCCTCTTCGGCTGCCGCCTGGCGGGCCCCTTCTTCCGCTCTCCGGGAGATTTCTTTCTCTCCGCGCTGTGCTTCGCGGCACTCTCCTGGTGGCTGGCCCGCGGAGTAGCGCTGATGCCCCGACGCCCCAACGGCCGGAGACTCCCCACACTCCTGGCCGCCCCGCTTCTCGCCGGGATGGGGGCGTTTCTCTTCGGACTCGGGATGGAGATTCCCTCCGACGCGCGATTTGAGATCACTCGAGTCGAGTTCTTCCCCCCCGATTGGCCGCGCCTTCTCGTGCAATCGGCGATCTGCCTCCTGTTCACAGGATGGCTTGTCCTTGTCGGCGCCTGGATCCGATCGCTCGCCGCGAAACCGGAAGGGGCCGAGCCGCTCTCACCGCGGATTCCCGCCATGGCGCGAAGCTTCGGCTTCGCCGCTCTGAGCGTCCTGCTCTTCTTCCCTCTGCTCCAGGAAGCCTCCACGCGACAGCGAAAGGTCTTTTACCAGGGCACCCTGCTTCCCGAGGTGGAGCACCAGAGCGCCGACCGCGAGCGCATCCTCGGCCAAGTGCTCGAGGACATCCAAACCTCCGAGCAGGTTCGCCGGATCCTCCGTGCGAGCGGGACGGAGGACGCCGAAGGGACCGCCTACCGGCTGTGGGCCACGACCCGGCTGAAAGAGGACGGACTTCGATCCTCGCTCCGGCTCGTGGGTCCCGACGGACGTACCCTGGGCCGCTTCGGCTTGAACCTGCCGCCGGAATCGAGCATGGAGGAGGAGTCTCCCTCCACCTCGTCGCCGAAGCCCCTGCGGCGGTTGGTGGTCAAGCTGGGCGGCTTCCGGCGCAGGGTCCTCGCGGGGCAGGCCGTCCTCCGAGGGCCGGTGGGACAGGTCCACAGGATCGAAATCCATCTTCTCGACGAAAGCGAGAACCTGTCTTTCGTCGGATCGCGCTCGGAAAACCCCTACGTCGAGCTGTTCCACCCTTCGCTTCCCCGTTTCACCAACCCGGAGCTGGTGAGCTCCGAGCCGCTTTTGGCCACCTACGACGACAAGGGCAGGTTTCGCAGCAGCAACCTGGAAGGAGGACCGGTCCTGCCGGCGGGAAGCCTTTCGCACCTGCGGCAGGGAACGTCCCGCTGGATCACGCTGCGCCTGGCCGACGAGCGGTACCGCGCCCTGGCCCAGCGAACCTCCGAGGGATTCGTGCTCCTGGGATTCCTGCTCCCCTCGGAGCTCCAGCTGGCGGGGAGCTACGTTCGCTTCGTGATCCTGGTCTTCCTGGTTTCGGGCGCGCTTTTCTCCTGTCTCGCCGCCGTCTCGGGCATCTGGCGCCGGGTGCGCCGTCCGGGCGGGGGTCTCTCCCGACGCCTCCTCGCGATCTTCCTCGCCGCATCGCTGCTTCCCCTTTTCTCCCTGGCGATCTTCCTGCATCGGTTCGCCGCCCGGGAATTCCAGGCGAACCTTCTGTCGGAAGGACTCGCCTCGCTCGGGGCCGCCAGCCGGATTGTCGAGGATTACCTGACGACCCTGGCGGACGAAGGGGAGAGCCTCCCGGTCGACGATGCGATCACCTACTGGGTGTCGCGCGTCGTGGACCAGGACCTCAATCTCTATCGCGGCGAGAGGCTTTTCGCGACCAGCACCCGCGAGATCTATGCCTCCGGCATCCTGTCGGGGCGTCTCGACCCCTCCGCCTACCGTTCCCTCTTCCTGAGAGGATCTCCCTTCGCCCTCATCCGACAGCATCTCGGAGGATTGGATGCCCTGACGCTGTTCGCTCCCCTCTCACCGGGTCGTCCCACCGCCGGGGTCCTCTCCCTTCCCCTGTCGATCAAGGAGCGCGAGATCCGGCACAAGAGGGCGGATGTCGATGAGGCGATCTTGATCGTCACGGTCGCGATGCTGCTGCTGCTGATCCTGCTCTCGGACCACGTGGCTCGCCGCGTCGCCTCTCCCATCGCGGCACTGAGCGCGGCCGCGCGTCGTATCGAGGCGGGAGACTACGACGCGGAAGTCGTGCTTCCCTCGAGGGACGAGCCGGCGCTGCTCATCGATTCCTTCAACAGGATGGCCGCGTCCCTTCGCAGGCAACGCGAGGATCTGCGCCGCCGCAGCGACTACATCGAGAAGATCCTCCTCAACGCGACCACGGGGGTGATCTCGACGGACTCCGAGGACCGCATTGTCACGCTGAATCCCGCGGCACGTCTCCTGCTTCGCCTCGCCGCCGATCCCCCTGCGGGGGCCAGCCTGAGCGGGATTCTCTCCGGCTCTCCCTCCCTGGCTCGTCTCGCCGAGGCGCTCGCGCAGTCTCCGCCTCAGCGCGAGGCGCGCTGGCAGATGGACCTTCCGCTGGACGAGAGGCCTCACTCCCTGCGGATCGTCTCCCTTCCCTTCCGCGAGAATCCCGAGTCGCCCCCGGGGCGCATCCTCCTGCTCGAGGACCTCACCGAGACGGTGCGCTCGAGCCGCCTGGAGGCTTGGGCGGACATGGCGCGCCGCATCGCCCACGAGATCAAGAATCCGCTCACTCCCATCCAGCTCTCCGCCGATCACCTGCGAAGAGTGCACCGCTCTTCCGATCCGCGGTTCGGGGAGATTCTCGAGCAGTGCCTCGACACCATTCAGAAACAGGTGCGGTCTCTTCGCGGAATCGCCGCCGACTTCTCGGATTACGCCCGGATTCCCGATTTCCGTCCGGAGCCGACCTCCACAAAGAGAATCCTGGAAGAAGTCCTCGCTCCCTATCGCGACGCGGACGGGGTCCGGTTCGAGCTGCACTTGGATCCGCAGACCCCGGACCTCTTCGTCGACCCGGTGCTCACCCGGCGGGCGCTGGTGAACTTGGTGCAAAATGCCCTGGAGGCGATGCCGGAAGGTGGAGGTCTGACGATCTTCGCGGGACCTCTTCCCAGCCCGGATGCGGCTTCCCGGCAGCTCGTCCGAATACGAGTCCGGGACACCGGATCGGGCATGGACGCCGCTACGCGATCGCGGCTCTTCGAGCCCTACTTCTCCACCAAAGCTTCCGGCACGGGGCTGGGCCTCTCGATCGTGCGCAAATCCATGGCCGAGCAGGGAGGGAGAGTGGAAGTGGTCTCCTCGCCCGGCTCCGGCACGGAGGTGATCCTGGATCTCCCGGCCGCGGAAGGCTGATCCTCAATCCGGTCCTGCTCTTCAGACCTCGCCTCTGCGTTATAATTACGCCGAACTCTCCGAATGCGGACCTCGTCGCGATTCGAGTGACATCCCGCGAACCGGCCTCCACCCGACTCGGAGGCCCCTGGAGTCGAGCCTTCCATGTGCGGAATCTGCGGAGTGGTCGCGCTCTCACAAGACGCGCGCCTTCCCTCTCGCGAGGCGGTCGCCCGGATGACCGCGAGCCTGAGCCATCGGGGCCCCGATGACGAAGGGTTTCATTTCGACGCCGGCGCCTTTCTGGGACACCGGCGGCTCAGCATCATCGATCTCGCAGGGGGGCACCAGCCGATTCCCAACGAGGACGAGACACGGTTCATCATCTTCAATGGGGAGATCTACAACCACCGCGAAGTTCGTGACGTCCTGGAGAAGAAGGGCCACCGGTATCGCACCGCCAGCGACACCGAGACGATCCTTCACCTGACCGAGGAAGAAGGCATCCCGGGCCTGAACCGGATGAATGGGATGTGGGCGTTCGCGGTCTGGGATTTCCCGAGGCGGCGGCTGCTCCTGGCACGCGACCGGCTCGGAATCAAGCCGCTCTACTACGCACGCGTCGGCGATCTACTCCTCTTCTCATCGGAAATCAAATCCCTGCTGGCCTCGGGCTTGATGACCCCCGAGCTCGACCCCGCGGCCCTCAAATCGTATTTGGACCTGCTCTATGTCCCTGCGCCTCGGACCGTGTTCAAGGAGATCAAGAAGCTGCCCGCGGGGCATGCCCTAACCGCCGATTCCTCGGGAATCCGCATCGAGCGATTCTGGAACCCCGACTTCACGCTCCCCCGCATCCCTTCCCTCGCCGAGGCGGCGGAGCGCGTCAAGGACCTCCTGCAAGACGCGGTGCGCATCCGCCTGCTTTCCGAAGTGCCTCTCGGGGCGTTCCTCAGCGGAGGAATCGATTCCAGCCTGGTCGTGGGACTGATGCACCAGGTGATGGAGCAGCCGGTGAAGACCTTCACGGTGGGGTTTCGCGGCGAAGGGTGGTTCGACGAGTCGGACGAGGCGGAGCTCGTAGCCCGGCATTTCGGGACGGAGCACCATGCGCTTCAGATGACTTCGCTGGATCTCCCCGACACGCTGGAAAAGACGGTTCCCGCGCTGGACGAGCCGATGTGCGATCCGGCCGCGCTCCCGACCTATCTCCTGTCCAAGTACGCGCGGCAATGGGTGACCGTGGCCCTGACGGGGGAAGGAGCCGACGAGCTCTTCGGCGGATACGACAAGTATCGCTTCGAGCGACTCCTCGGAGCCCTGGGACCTTTCGGAAGCCTCGCCGGCAGAGCGGGGCGCGCCCTTCCTCTGTCTCGCCTGCCCGAGCGCGCCCGCCGTGCCGTGGAGGCCGCGGCCCTCGCGGGTCCGGCGCGGCAGCTTCGGCTTCGCTCGACCTTCGCCCGAGAAGAATCGCTGCGCCTCCTCCGCCCCTCCTCCGAGAGCTTTCCGGACGCCTCGCGGGAGGCTCTGGACCAGGCCGCGAGGGACTACCCGCCCGGCGATTTCCTGAATCGAATCCTCTATCAGGATCTCAAGACCTACATGCAGGACGATCTGCTCATGAAGATCGACAAGATGAGCATGCTCGCCTCCTTGGAGGCCCGGGTTCCCTTTCTCGACTACCGGCTCGTCGAATTCGTCTTCTCGCTCCCGAGCCACTACAAGATCCGCGGCGGAAAGGGGAAGCGCATCCTGCGCGACGCATTCCCGGACTTCCTGCCCCCGCGGATTATGCGACGCAAGAAGCACGGATTCGTGCTTCCCATCTCCCGCTGGCTGCGCGACGACCTGCGCGACTACGTGCGAGATCTGTTCGCCTCCTCCGACGATTCCTTCTACGATTATCTGGATCGCCGCGAGGTGGAGCGGCTGCTTCGAGAGTTCTATGATCGGGAGCGCGATCGCGCCCTTCCGATCTGGGTTCTCCTCTGGCTCAAGATCTGGTGCCGGCGCATCCTCCGACCCGCCGGGGCATGCTCCGGAACGAGCGCTTGAGTCGGGCTCGCATCGCCTACATCCTGACCGCGTTTCCCACCGTCAGCGAGACGTTCGTGGAGGGGGAGTTCAGGGCGCTCGCCCGGCGAGGCCTCTCCCTCGATCTCTATGCCACCAGGAATTTCCAGGAGATCGCCCCCGGAGACGAGCCGGCGACGAGCACCGGCCTCCACGTGGAGCGATCCCCCTACCTCTGGAGCGCCGAGATCCCGCGCGCCTTCTTTTATTTCCTATCACGCCGTCCGGCCAGGACCCTCGGGACGCTGGCGAAGATCCTGATCGGCAACGCGCGCAGCCCCCGCTACCTGTCTCACGCGCTGGCGCTCTTCCCCAAATGCCTCGTCTTCGCGCGTCTCATGGAGCGCCGCGGCACCTCCCACGTCCACGGCACCTGGGCGCATTACCCGGCTACCGTGGCCTACGTCACCTCGCGGATCCTGGGGATCAGCTACAGCTTCGCCGGGCATGCCGGGCTGGACGTCCTCTCCGATCGGACCTTTCTGGCCACCAAGCTGCGCTCTGCCCGCTTCGTCCTCACCTGCCATCACTCCACGCGACGGAGTCTCGAGCGTCTCGTACCGGGCGCTTCCCCGAAGATCCACACCGTCTACCACGGCGTGGCGCTCTCGGAGGTGCCCCGCCCCGGAGAGGCCCCCAAGGCGGACCCGCCCGAGATCGTCTCCGTCGGGCGCCTCACCCCCGAGAAGGGATTCCTCTACCTTCTGCAGGCCTGCGCCCTGCTTCGGCAGAGAGGGGTGGTGTACCGCGCGCGCATCTTCGGGCAAGGCCCCCAGCGCGCCGCGCTGCAGCGCGAGATCGATCGCCTCGGCCTCCAGGATACGATCGCCCTCGAGGGCGTCGTTCCTCACTCCCGCATTCTCGATGTGCTGGCCCGCGCGACGGTGGTGACCCTTCCCTCTTACCTCCCGCCCAATTTCTTCCAGGATGGAATCGCCAACGTTCTCGTGGAGGCGATGGCGTGCGGGACCCCGGTCGTCAGCACCGACTACGACGGCTCGCGGGAGCTCCTGGAGGGGGGGAAGTCGGGGATCCTGGTGCCCGAGAAGGATGCCCGCAGCCTAGAGGCGGCCCTGGCGGAGATTCTGGGTGATTCCGCCAGGCGCTCGGAGCTGTCGCGTCTGGGTCGGGCTCGCGTCGAGAGGGAATTCAATCGCGAGGAAAACGTGACGCGCATTCTGGAGCTGTTCCGTCCTTTGACCTCCGAGGATTCCCCCGCTTCCCCCGAGGGCTCTTCAGCGCGCGGCCGGCGGGCTGATCTGGAGGTGGGCTGAGATGTCGATCGAATCCTTCGAGACGCTGACCTTCTCGACCCTCAACTCCAGGAAGGCGGGGCGACCGGAGAAGTTGACCCCTTGGCGCAGGAGGGTCGTCAGGTCCACCGGCTCGAAGAAGTCCTTCACGTCGACGCGGCCAAAGCCCTGAATGCCGACGGGAAGGCTTTCCACCACGAGCTGGGTTCCCGCGCTTCCCTGGCGGAACACGAAGACGGGATGCAGCACCTGGTCGACGGGGAACGGAACGCCCTGGCAGTGCACGGCAAACGTGATGCGCCCTGCCGCGAAGAGAAGATCCCGAGGCTCCGAGAAGGTGAGGGTCTCCTTCAAGATGCTCGACCCCGCCTCGATCCGGTAAGGCATCGCCCCTTTCAGGATGTTCAGCACCGCCTCGCGGCGCAGCTGCACCTTCACGTCTTCGTATCGTGGGGCAGGACCGGCCCCCATCAATCCCAGAGAAACTCCCACGATGCATCCCATCGCCAAGCGGCTCCAACTCTTCAACCCAGCCTCCCCTTCTTCGAAAAAGGACATCAGGTCCCGAGCAGCTCGCGAACCTTGCGCTCGACGCGGCTCGCGAGATCGGGCCGATCTCCGGTCTCCTCGACGACTCTCACCAAGGCGCTCCCGACCACGACCCCGTCGGCGAAAGAGGCGACCTGGGTCACATGCTCCCGGCGGGATATCCCGAATCCGACTGCGACCTTCTTGCCCGTGATGCGTCGGATCTCCTTCACTTTCCCGCGGGCCTCTTCCGGCAGGCTGTCCCTCTCGCCGGTCACCCCCGGGCGCGAGACGTAATAGACGAATCCGCCGGAAGCCTTTCCCACCTCTTGCAAGCGCTCGGCGCCGGTGGTGGGGGCGGCGAGGAAGATAGGCTCCAACCCCTCGGCCTCCAGGATCGAGCGATACTCGCGCCCTTCTTCCACGGGAAGATCGGTGACCAGGACGCCGTCGATGCCCGAGTCCGCGGCGCGGCGCGAGAACTCCTGCACTCCCATACGCAGGATGGGATTGAAGTAGCTGAAAAGCAAGAGCGGTGTCCCGCTTTTCCCTCTCACCTGCGCGGCGATCTGCAGGACCCCGTCCAGGTGCGTGCCGGAGGCGAGCGCCCGCTGCGCCGCGCGCTGATTGATCTCTCCGTCCGCCAGCGGATCCGAGAAGGGAACGCCCAGCTCCACGAGGTCCGCGCCGCAGCCGCACAAGGTCAGCACCAGCTCCACCGTGCGCGCCGCCGAAGGATCGCCCGCCGTGAGATAGGGAATGAACGCGACGCGCCGTTCTCTCCCCGCCCGGTCGAAAGCCTGCTGGATTCGGCTCATGTCTCGGCTCCCAACCGCGCGGCGGCTTGATCCACGTCCTTGTCTCCCCTTCCGGAGAGGTTTAGCAGCACTCGCGTTTCCGCTCGAAGTTGCGGGGCCACCCGCATCAGCCATCCGAGCGCGTGCGCCGGCTCCAGCGCCGGCAGGATCCCCTCGGCGCGCGCCAGCAGGTGGAAGGCCTTGAGCGCCTCCTCGTCGCGCGCCGTCTCGTAGCGAACCCTTCCCAAATCTCTCAAGCGTGCATGCTCCGGCCCCACGGCCGGGTAATCGAGTCCCGCCGAGACCGAATGGGTCGGGGAGATGTTTCCATGGGCGTCCTGCAGGACAAAGGTGTAGGTGCCGTGAAGGACCCCGGGAGAGCCTCCAGGGAACCTGGCCGCGTGCCGGCCGCTGCCCAGCCCCTCTCCTTCGGCCTCGACTCCCACCATCTCGACGCCGGGATCCTCCAGGAAGGCGGTGAACAGTCCGAGGCTGTTGCTGCCTCCTCCCACGCAGGCCACCAGGAGATCGGGAAGCGTGCCTTCCGAAGCCAGGTACTGGGCTCGCGCCTCCCTGCCGATCACCGACTGGAAGTCGCGAACCATCATCGGATAGGGGTGCGCGCCCAGAACCGAGCCCAGCACGTAGTGCGTGCTGCGGCAGTGCGTCACCCAGTCTCTCATCGCTTCGTTGATGGCGTCCTTGAGCGTCCGCGTGCCGGATGAAACGGGGACCACCTTGGCTCCGAGGAGACGCATGCGCACGACGTTCAAGGCCTGTCGCGCCATGTCTTCCTCGCCCATGTAGATGACGCACTCCAGATCCAGCAGCGCGGCCACGGTGGCGGTCGCCACACCATGCTGTCCGGCCCCCGTCTCGGCGATGACGCGCTTCTTGCCCATTCGCCGGGCGAGCAGGGCCTGCCCCACCGTGTTGTTGATCTTGTGCGCCCCGGTATGGTTGAGATCCTCTCGCTTGAGATGGATCCTCAAGCCTCCCAGCGCCTGCTCGAGCTTGCGCGCGCGGGTGAGTGGCGTGGGACGCCCCACGTAATCTCTCAGCAGCCGATCGAGCTCGCTCTGGAAGGAAGCATCCCGCCGGCAGCTCTCGTAGGCTTCCTCGAGCTCCAGCAGCGGAGCCATCAGCGTCTCGGGGACGTACCGGCCACCGTAGATTCCGAACCTTCCGCGTGCGTCGGGCCCCGTCTTCATCCCCCGCTCTCCGTGAGGGCGCGCATGAAATCCGCCATGCGGCTCCTATCCTTGAGCCCCGGCGCGGATTCGATGCCGCTGCTCACATCCACCGCGTGGGGGCGCACGATGCGAATCGCCTCCGCCACGTTCTCGGGCGTGAGCCCTCCGGCCAGAATGATTCTCCGCCCGTGCAGGCCGCCAAGCGAACCCCAATCGAAGGCGACGCCGCCTCCCCCTAGGCCCCCGGGCACCGGCGAGTCGAGAAGGCAGGCCTCGCACTCGTAGGCTTCGAGAGCCGCCGCATCCCAGCCTGGCCTTACCCGGAAGGCCTTGATCCTTACACCCCCCACCGCCGCGCACTGTCCCGGCGATTCGGAGCCGTGGAGCTGCACCGCGGTCAATCCCAATTCCTCCCGCACCCGGCGGATCCGGACCGGGTCCTCGTCCGCGAACACGCCGATCCGGGCGACGAACGGAGGGAGCCCGCGAATCAGCTCGCGGGCGTGCGCGACTTCCAGGTGCCGCGGCGTGCCGGGCACGAAGACCAGCCCCACGGCGTCGACCCCCAGCTCGCAGGCGGATTCCAGATCCTCCCGGCGGGTCATCCCGCAGAATTTGACGCGCACCCTCACGAGATCCACCCTTTCAGCCGGGCGGCGGGGTCCCCGCCGCTCATCAGCGCCTCCCCCACCAGGAAGGCATCGTACCCCGCGGACGACAGGAGCTCGAGATCCCGCCGCGTCGCGATGCCGCTCTCGCTCACGCACACAGCTCCACGCGGAAGCTCGGAAGCCAGATCGAGCGACACCCGGAGGTTCACCCGGAACGATCGGAGATCCCGGTTGTTCACCCCGATCAAGACGGCCCCGGAGTCCGCCGCACGTCGAAGCTCCTCGGCGTCGTGCACCTCGACGAGCGGCTCCATTCCCAGATCCCCCGCTTGGTGCATCAAGCGCACGAGCCCGTGCGGCGGCAGAATCGAAGCGATGAGCAGAACGGCGTCGGCGCCCGCGGCGCGCGATTCATCGATCTGGATCTCATCCAGGATGAAGTCCTTTCGGAGCGCGGGCAAGGAGCTTCTTCCGCGGGCCTGCGCGAGGTGCGCGAGATCTCCTCCAAAAAACTCCGAGTCGGTCAGCACCGAGAGGGCCGCCGCGCCGCCTTCCTCGTACGCCTGTCCCAGCCGGACCGGATCGTACTCTGCACAAAGAACCCCCCGACTTGGAGACTTCCTCTTCATCTCGGCGATGATCCGATACCCACCGCGTTTCTTCAACGCACGCGCGAACCCGCGGGGAGGCGAAGCGGTCTTGAGAGCCTCCTCGATCCGCCGCACAGCCTCGGGGCACCGAAGAGCCTCGACCTCACGCCGCTTACTCTCGACCATCGGACTCAAGAACCCCGGCTCCATGCGGATCACCTCTCCCCGGAGCGCGTGATCCGGACCAGATCCTCGAGCTTGCGCCAGGCTTCTCCTCGATCCAGCGAGTCGCGAGCCATGGCCAGACCCTCGCCGAAGTCCCTGGCGACGCGCGCCGCGTAAAGGGCGGCACCGGCGTTCACAAGCACCAGATCGCGCCGGGCGCCGCCCTCCCCCGCGAGGACGTGGCGCGCGATCCGCTCGTTTTCCGCCGCGTCCCCGCCGGCGAGATCGGCCGGGGGCGATCGCGGGATCCCGAGATCCCGTGGGTCCAGCTCGTAGGTCCGCACCTCACCCGCATCCAGCTCCGCGATCAGACTCGGGGCCGTCGTGGTGATTTCATCCATCCCATCCAGCCCGTGCACCACCAGCGCCCGGCGGGTTCCGAGCACCCTCAGCGCAAGGGCCACCGGCTCCACCCATCGTCGATCGAAGACCCCCAGGAGCTGATAAGAGGCCCGCGCCGGATGGGTCAGAGGTCCCAGGAGATTGAACACCGTCCGGACTCCGAGCGCGCGCCGGGCCGGAGCTGCGTGCCGCATGGCGGGATGCAGGATCTCCGCGAAGAGGAACCCGATCCCGGCCTCCTCGATGCAGCGCGCCACCGTCGATTCTCCGCATTGAATGTCGACGCCGAGTCGCGCCAGGAGATCGGCGCTCCCGCACTTTCCCGACACCGCGCGGTTGCCATGCTTGGCCACGATGGCTCCCGCACCGGCGGCTACCAGCGCGGCGAGGGTGGAGACATTGAAGCTCCCCAGGCCGTCCCCTCCCGTTCCGCACGTGTCGAGGAGGTCGTGCCGGTCCAGGACGATTCGCTGCGCCGTCTCGCGCATGACCGCGGCGAATGCCGCGATCTCGTCCGGGGTTTCCCCCTTCACCCGGAGAGCCACGAGAAACCCGCCGAGAAGGGATTCGGGGACGCCCCCCGCCATGATCTCCTCGAAACAGGAGCGCGCGCGGTCGGGGGCGAGAGATCGGCCTTCCACCAGCTCGCGCAGCGCGGCTCCCACCTCTCCCATTCAGCGCTCCAGGAAGTTCTTGAGGAGCTGCATCCCCTCACGGGTCAGGATCGACTCCGGATGGAACTGCACCCCTTCCACGTCGAGCGACCGGTGCCGAACCCCCATGATCACCCCATCCTCGGTCCTGGCGCTCACTTCCAGACAATCGGGGAGGGAGCCGGGATCGATGACGAGCGAGTGATAGCGGGTGGCAGTAAAGGGACTCGGGATGCCACGGAAGAGAGTGCGGCCGTCGTGATGGATCTCCGAGGTCTTGCCATGGAAGATGGCTCCGGCGCGCACCACCCGCCCGCCGAAGGCTTCTCCGATGGCCTGATGCCCCAGGCAGACCCCCAGGAGCGGAATGCTTCCCGCGGCTTCCCGGACCAGGGCCGGCGTGATCCCCGCGCGCGAGGGAACCCCGGGACCCGGGGAGATGACGATGCGATCCCATGGCCTGGCAAGGAGCTGCTCCGCCGGAAGAACGTCGTTGCGGAACACCTCCACCTCCGCTCCGAGCTCTCCGAGGTACTGGACGAGGTTGTAGGTGAAGGAATCGTAGTTATCCAGGACGAGGACTCTCATCAGCCCCGCATCCTCTCGGCCTCGTCCAGCGCGTCGAACAGCACCCGAGCTTTGTTGATGCACTCCCGGTTCTCGTTCCCGGGCTTCGAGTCGGCCACGATCCCGGCCCCCGCCTGAAGGTAGGCCATCTTCTGCTTCAGGACGGCGGTGCGCAGGGTGATGCAGGTGTCCAGGTTGCCGAAGAAATCGATGTATCCCACGGCACCGGCATAGGGTCCCCGCGGGAGCGTCTCGAGCTCGTCGATGATCTCCATGGCGCGCACCTTCGGGGCCCCCGTCACCGTTCCCGCCGGAAAGCAGGCCATGAGAGCGTCCAGAGGACGAATCTCCGGTCTCAGATCCCCCTCCACCCGGGACACGAGGTGCATCACGTGCGAGTACCGCTCCACCTCCATGAACCGGCTGACGCGCACCGATTGGAACTTGCAGACGCGCCCGAGGTCGTTTCTGCCCAAGTCGACCAGCATCAGGTGCTCGGAGCGCTCCTTCGGATCGGATTGCAGCCCTTCCTCCATCGCCCGATCCTCTCGCTCCGTGCGGCCGCGCGGGCGCGTGCCGGCGATCGGATGGGTCTGAATGCGGCTTCCCTCGAGCCGGACGAGCATCTCCGGCGAGGCTCCCGCGAGAGTCAGCTGCGGAAAGCCGAGAAGGAAGAGGTAGGGTGAAGGGTTGAGCCGCCTCAGCGCGCGATAGATGGCGAACGGCGAGGCGCCGCAGCGCCGCTCGAAGCGTCGCGACAGGACGACCTGGAAGATCTCTCCCGCCCGAATCGCTCTCGTCGCCGCCGCCACGGCCCGTCGGTACTCCGCCTCCGGGCGACTGGCGCGAAGTGGGGATCGGGCTCGCCGGGGGGGAGGGGACGGCATGCTGAGACGGGCGGGAGAAAGAGCCCGCTCCCATTCGAGAATCCGGCGGCAGGCGGCGCGGTACTGTCCTCGCGGGGAGCCCTTCTCCTCCTCCGTCCGGATCAGATTCACGATCTGGATATTCTGCCGGTGATGATCGAACGCCAGGAAGCGATCGTAGAAGCCGAAGAGAAGATCGGGAACACCGAGATCGTCCTTTCCATTTTGCGGAAGGCGCTCGCGAAGCCGCACCAGATCGTACCCGAAGTACCCCACCCCTCCCCCCGCGAAACGGGGAAGACCTGGCACTCTCACACAGCGATAACGCGCAACGACCCCCTCCAAGGCCCGCAGGGGATCCTCCTGCAAATCCCTCGTCCTCCCCTTCTCCTCGAGCGTCGCCCTTGTCCCCTTTCCCGTCACCACGCAAAAGGGATCCCTGCCCAGGAAGGTGTACCTAGCGAGGGTCTCCCCCCCTTCGACCGATTCGAGGAGGAAGTGATGGCGGGACCGGCGGCAGAGCGCGAGGAACGCGCGGACCGGCGTGAGGAGGTCCGCCGGGATTTCCCGAGACAAGGGGATCAGATTCCCCTCCTGTCGGACCCGCAGAAACTCCTCTTCGCTCAGGTTGAAGGCGCGGGCTCTCAAGGAGCGGAGCTCCTCCCGACCTCGAAGGCCACCACCACCGCGTCCGGCAGCTCGGGGGTCTTGAAATAGATGCGGAAGGGACCGCCCATCATCCCCTGCTCCGGCAGGGGGAAGTACAGCAGGTCGGTCATGTAACCGAAGCGGGGAAGCTGGAGGTTGTCGTGCACGATGCCGCGCGTGATCGAAGGATAGAAATTGCTGGAGATCGCCGTGTAGCGATCGACCGAGCTGGCGACGAAGGAGAAATTCTGCATGAAAAGCTTCCGGTCGAATTCCCCCCGGTGGTATTCGTCCTGGATCACCGTGAGGGGCAGGGGGCTGTAGCGCTTCCCCAGGGAGTCCTCGAAGGCGAAGCTCTCCCGCGTGACGTGAAGGGTGTCCGCTCCCTTGTTGGCGACCGTGACGAAGAGAGGAAAGTACTTCTCGCGCACATTGTATTGGGCCGCCTCCACGCCCACGATCAGCAGGACGAGAGTTCCCTCATCCTTGTAATTGAACGTGCTGAGCTTGCTCGACAAAGGCGAGACGACATTGGGATTCGGCGTCGAGGCGCAGCCGGCGAGGACGAGGCATGGAAGGACGAAGATCCTCATCCAAGTCTTCCGGCGAGAGCGTGCGGATTGGCGGGACATCATCACCTCCCTCGCGATCGTGGGTCCTCGCAAACAAAAAGACCTCTTCCCGTCGAAGAGGTCTGTGAGCCCGATGGAACTTCGCTTGTCGCGTCGCATGCTAGTCCACGCCTGAGGGGGGTGTCAACCCTTCGACTCGCCCTAGAAATCCGGCAGATAGCGATCCACCAGA
>DASYRY010000234.1:0-2952 GCA_036004025.1 Candidatus Polarisedimenticolia bacterium
GAGCACATGAAGAACTCGTGGACCGGCGGCGAGGCGGCCTACGCGACGGAGACGATCGAGGAAAACCTCGCCGTCTCGGTTCGCCGCAAGGAGCCTGGCGCGTTCGAGCGGCTGATCGATCGCTACGAAGCGCCCCTTTTCAACTACGCCCACGGTCTTCTGCAGAACCGGATGGACGCACAGGAAGTGGTGCAGGATGCCTTGATGGGAGCGCA
This sequence comes from Candidatus Polarisedimenticolia bacterium, assembly GCA_036004025.1. Taxonomy (GTDB): domain Bacteria; phylum Acidobacteriota; class Polarisedimenticolia; order Gp22-AA2; family AA152; genus AA152. Next base: position 216 of record DASYRY010000234.1, read on the forward strand.
TCGGAGTCTTTCGGAGCGCTACGACGAGCGGCGATGCGCCGCCCTCGCCTTGAGACCTTGGTTGTTCCGGGCGGTGCGAAACCTGTGCTTCAACAAGCGGCGCTCGAAGGGGCGCTCGCTGGAGAGGCCGCTGAGGGAATTCGACGACGGCCGCATCGGCCCGTTCGTGAGAAAGACAGGCTCCGAGATCGAGCGACAGGAGGAAAGCGAATTGCTGCGCCAGGCCATCTCGGGCCTTCCGGTGGAGGCGCGCGAGCTGATCGTGCTCCGGTTCATGGAGGAAATGCCGTACGCGGAAATCGCCAAGACCGTCGGCTCGAGGGAAGCCGCGCTGCGCGGGAAGGTCTTCCGCGCCCTCAAGCTGCTGCGAGAGGCGCTGGAGAAGAAGGGAGTCACCCATGCGATGTAGATCGGCTCTGACGAGAATCGACGCTCTGCGCACCGGGGAGCTGCAACCGGCCGAGCGGGGGGCCTTGAAGGATCACCTGCGAACGTGCCGGAGCTGTGACGATTCTTTTGCCCACGTCGACCACCTGGCGCGCGCCGTCCGATCGCTCGCCCTCGCTCCGCCTCGAGCCTGGCGGATGGAGGGGAGGTTCATGGATTCCTTCGATCGGGTGGGGTCGGGAGACTCCGTCGCGTGGGTCGCGTTCTCGGGTCGCGGAATCCGGATGATTCACCCGGGCGGATCGGAAGATGAGTTTCGCGAGCGGTACGCGAGGCGCTACGGTCGCATACTCGTCAAGGCGACCGTTCCGGATGCCTTGCGCGACCAGGTCTCGGCCGCGCTGAAGGGTGCGGCCAGTTCCAAGCCAACGCTGGATCTCGGAAGGGCGACGGAGCTGGAGAGAGACGTGCTTCGGATGCTGACCCGAATCCCGCGGGGCGAGGTGAGGACCTACTCTTGGATCGCGCGGCAAATCGGACGACCTCGGGCCGTCCGGGCCGTCGCGAATGTCGTGGCCCGGAACTTCGTCCCCTTTGTCGTCCCGTGCCATCGGATCGTTCCCGAGACGGGCGGGATCGGCCAGTACGCTTTCGGCCAGGAATCGAAGCGGGAGCTGCTCAGGCGGGAAGGGGTCGATCTGGAAACGCTCGATGCGCTCGCGCACCAGCACGTCCGTTTCATCGGCTCGCGCACGACGCGCATCGTCTGCTCTCCCACTTGCCGTGCCGCGCGCCGGATTCGTGAAGAGAATTGCGTGCCTCTGCGGGGAGCGAAAGAGGCGCTCGCGAAAGGGTTCCGTCCGTGCCGGCTCTGCCAGCCGTTCGCAGCATGAGGAGTCTTGACGTGTCGTACGAGCGAACGGAAGCATCGGTGTCGCCGGGGAGGCTCCTTCCCCGCCGGTGGGGCCGGCGAGGGCAGGTGGAGATTCACGCGGCCTCGCTTCCGGCCCGAACCTTCACCGGTGATTTCTATCTCACGCATCGGGATGACGAAGGGACGTGGCTGGTGCTCGGGGATGTCGCCGGCAAGGGGCTGCGCGCCGCTGTCACCATGGCGATGATTCAGGAGGAGCTCGAACAGCGCCTGGTGGAGGAGGTCTTGACGCGATGCGACCCGGGGGAGGCGATGCTCCGCCTCCATTCCTTCCTCCGGCCGCTCCTCCCCGACAACCGCTTCGCCACCGTCGTGATCGGTCATCTGTGGGACGACGGCACGCTCGCGATCGCCAACGCCGGTCACTGCGCGATGCTGATCGCGAGGAGGGATGGATCGGTCGAAGCGTTCGACCCGACCGGTCCGGTCGTCGGGATGCTGGATTGCCCGCGGTGGTCGACGGTGACCACCCGTCTGGATCGTGACGAAGCGCTCCTGCTCTACAGCGACGGGCTGGCGGAAGCGAGGTCGCCGGAAGGGGACGAGTTCGGGGAAGCCTCGATCCGGCGGATTCTATCCTCCTCCAGGGCGGCCCATCGTCCCAGCGCCTGCACGATTCTCGCGGAGATCCTCGCGGCCTTCGACCGGCATTCCGCCGGCGTCCTTCAGGACGATCTCACGGTGGTGGTGGCGCGTCGGCCCGGCGAGAGTGAGACGCCGACGGCCTAGGATGCCAGGCCGAAATACAGCAAGACGACACCGGTCGTGTCGATGAATCCATGGGCCAGAACGGCGACCCAAAGATTCCGCCCGGACAGCAAGTAGGCGCTTCCCAGGATCATCCCGGCCAACCCCGAGTCCACCATTCCGCCCGGCCCCTTCCAGTAGTGGCCGATACCGAAGAGCACGGAAACGAGCACGAGCGCAGCTCCGTAGGCCGGCTTGGATCGCCCTCCCGCATCCGCGGCACGCCTCATCAGGTAGCCGCGATAGGCGATCTCTTCTCCGAAAGCCGCGAAAGCCCAGACCGCCAGCAGCGTCACGAGAGCCTGCTTTGGGTTTCCCGTCAGGGAGCTGAAAGCCTTGGGCAGCTCCAAAGGCTGGTGCCAGATCTTCGCGGTCAGGGGATCGGTGACGAATTCTCCCATCAGCAGGCGCAGGGCCGCCGCTCCCAGGGCGATCCCGATGGTGCGGATCCACGAAGCCGGTCGATTCAGCCCGAGAGCCACCCATCCGCCTTCGCGCAGCCGCAACGAGAGGAGCCCGGCGATGCAAAGGATCGGCACCTCGTTGGGAACCACCTGGTAGACGTTGTGCGCGATCACGACGGTGGCGCCGAGAAGGAGCTCGAGCGCGCTGACGAGCCGGGAGGTTCGGAGCGAAGTTTCCATATGAATAGATTGTATACAAACCACT
>DASYRY010000235.1:0-3510 GCA_036004025.1 Candidatus Polarisedimenticolia bacterium
CTTCTGACTTGTACCCGACATCGACGATGACTTCGTTGGGGAGGACTCTGAGGACTTTCCCCTTGACGACTTCCCCTTCCGCCAGGTTCCTGAAGCTGTCGTCGTAGAGCCCGAGGAGCTGCTCGTATTCCTCGCGTCCCATCTCGGCGCTCGCCGCCTCGGTTGCTTCGAGCTTAGGCCGGGGAGCCTGGCGGGTCCGCTCAGGGCGGACCCCTCCCACCGGTGGAAAGTCGTCCTGGTCAAAGTCTTTTTGCAAGTCCATGCGTGCCGAATCCTCCTTCATCGTCCATAGGATCTCCCGGCCTTGCTGGTTCCAGGAGTTTCCTGCGAAATACCGCATTTCGGAAGGGCTTGCCCGGCTGGGGCCAACCTTGGAGCGCGACGCGACCCGGCTTCATGAAACCCCAGCCCGCTCGACGCCGCAAATCCATGAGAGCAATCGAATGACTAATGTTATAAAAGGCCTAGGGCCTTGTCAAGAGAAAACACCTGTTTTCATCAAATTAGACAAAACCCTTGGGCCATTGCGCCGAAGCGAACCTACGTTCGCTATCCTCGAGCTTCGGAGCCCCCGTCAGGCGGAGTGTTCCTTGAGGGACCGGATCTCCTGGCGTGTAAGCATGCGCCATGCTCCGGGCGCGAGCCCTCGATCGCTGATTCCCCCGATCGAGATTCGCTTGAGCCTCACGACCGGGAAACCCATCCGCAGGAACATTTGGCGGATCTGGTTTTTCCTCCCCTCGGAAAGCACTACCTCCAGCCAGGAGTTCCTCTCGGAATGAATCCGCGTCACCGTGGCCGCGGATGTTCTTTTCCCGTCCAAAAGGATGCCCGCACGCAGACGCCGGAGAGTCTCTTCCGGAGGGACGCCTCGCACCTTGACCCGATAGACCTTCCGACATCGATTGCGCGGATGGGTCACCGAGAGGGCCAACTCGCCATCGTTGGTCAGGATCAGGAGTCCTTCCGTGTTGAAATCGAGGCGGCCCACCGGGTAAAGGCGCTCTTTGCGGCCCGGGACCAGCTGCAGGACGGTCGGGCGCTTCCCGGGATCCGAACAGGTGGAAAGATATCCCCTAGGCTTATTCAGGAGGATCGCCACGGGAGCTTCGGCGCCTTCGATCTTTCTTCCATCGACACGTACCGTGTCCGTGCCAGGCCTGGCCCGGGTGCCCAGCTCACGAACGACCCGTCCGTTCATGGTGACACGGCCTTCTCGGATCCATGCTTCCGCTTGACGGCGGGAGGCAAGCCCCGCCGACGCGATGATCTTCTGCAGCCGCGTCCCGGTCTCGGCGTCCGGAACGTCACTCCTCTTCTTCATCCTCGAGGGTCCCGTCCGCCTGCGGATTCTGTCCGGGCGGATTCACCAGCCGCTCCCGAGCCCAGTCTTGCTCCCCATCGTGCGTGGGATCGGAAATGGATTCGAGTCGAACCTCGGGCCCATCGGAGCGAATCCCCTCCTCGATCGCCGTATCCCCCTCGGAGGGCGGCTCCTCCGGAGAACCGGCCGACGTCATGCCTGGAAAATCCTCGAGACTCGGAAGGTCCGCAAGGCTGTTGAGGCCGAAGTGGATCAGGAAATCTTCCGTCGTGCCGTACAGAATCGGCTTTCCGACCACCTTCTTCCGGCCCAGCGCCCTAATCAGCCGCCTTTCGAGGAGAGTCTGCAGCACTCCGATTGGGTTCGCACCCCTCACGGACTGGATTTCGGGACCCGTCACAGGTTGGCGGTAGGCGATGATGGCCAGGGTCTCGACGGCGGCGCGGGAGAGTCTCACTCGATTCCTCTGACGATAAAGGGTCCGGATCCAGGTGTCGTGCTCGGGGCGAGTCTGCATGCGGAAGCCTCCGGCCACTCGAACGATGCGAAGACCCCTGGGTCCTCCCCCGTACTCCAGGAGAAGCTCTTCGAGCGCGTGGCGCGCCGACTCCCTCGATTCCTCCGGAAACACCTCGAGTAGCTCCTCCTGCTTGACCGGCTCCTCCGACACGTAGATGAGCGCTTCGAGGATTCCCTTGATCTCTTCCATGCTGGTCGCGTAGGAGTCAGGCATCGAGAATCCTCTGGGGGTCGATCGCCACGGGACCTGCTTCCTCCAGGAGCAGAATCTCAATCTCGCCGAATCGAATGGATTGAGCCGCGCCCACGACCTGAAGCCGGATCAGCTCCAAGAGCGCCAGAAAGGTGACGATCAGCTCCCCGCGGCTCGTCGCGTCCTCGAACAAGGCGCTGAAGCTCATTCTGCCCGCGCTTCGAAGGCGGTCCAGAAGCCATTGGATGCGATCCAAAAGAGAGATTCTATCGCGCTTGAGTACCCTTTGCTCCTGTGCGTCCAGGGTGTCCAGAATACGCTTGAACGCGGTGAGCAGACCGAACAAATCCACCACGACGGAGGCTTCCCCCTCGAATTCGGACACCAGGGAGGAGGGGCGGATCCAGGACCGCGCGTGCTCCGACTCGGCTTCGGTGAGGAGCTGGGCGGCGCGGCGGTATCTTTCGTACTCCTCGAGCTGCCGGACGAGCTCGGAACGCGGATCCTCCACCGGCGAGGCCGCGACCGGATCGGCGGGAAGGAGCATCCGCGATTTGATGTGCAGAAGCGTCGCCGCCATCACCAGATACTCGCCAGCCACCTCCAGATTCAGCTCACGCATGAGGTCCAAAGTCTCGTTGTACTGGCGGGTGATCTCGACCACGGGGATGTCGAAGAGGTCGATCTGGTTCACGCGGATGAGATGCAGGAGAAGGTCGAGCGGCCCTTCAAACGCAGGAATGTGGACCTGGTAGCCCGTGCCCTCCGGCGCGGCCGGCTCCCCTTGGACCTCGGAGGAAGGGAGCGCTCCAGACTGATCTCCCTCGGAAATCCCGGGAGAATCAGATTCGGACGGCATCGCGCACCTCCTTCAGGGTCGCGGCGGCGACATGGCGCGCTTTTTCCGCTCCCGACTCCAGTATCTGTTGCACACGGTCCGGAGATCGGCCGAGGACTTCGCGCTTCTCTCGCAACGGGGAAAGCACCGGACTCAGATGGCCGAGCAGAAAGTTCTTGCAGTCGATGCAGCCGATCCCCGCGCGACGACACTCCACATTGACCGTGTCCAGCGTCGCCTGAGAGGAGAAAGCCTTGTGCAAGGTAAAGACCGGACAGACGTCGGGATTGCCGGGATCGGACCTGCGCACCCGCGCGGGATCGGTGACCATGGTGCGGATTTTCTTCTGAACCTCTTCCTGCGAATCCGAAAGGTACACCGCGTTTTGATAGCTCTTGCTCATTTTTCGCCCATCCGTCCCCGGCAGCCGCGGCACCCTGGTGATCTTCGGCTGCGGCTCGGGGAATACCTCTCCATAGAGGGAGTTGAATCGGCGGGCGATCTCCCTGCAGAGCTCGAGGTGCGAGATCTGGTCCTCCCCGACCGGAACCCAGCGCGCTTTGTAGACCAGGATGTCGGCTGCTTGGAGCACCGGGTAACCCAAGAATCCGTAATTCGTGAGATCCCGTCCCGTGA
>DASYRY010000236.1:0-9117 GCA_036004025.1 Candidatus Polarisedimenticolia bacterium
TCAACCGGAGGGAGGAGGTGGATGGGATTCTCGTCCAGCTTCCGCTCCCTGAAGATTCCGATAAGGCCCGCGTTCTTCACTCCCTGGACCCGGCGAAGGACGTCGACGGATTGCACCCGGAAAACGTCGGAAAGATGGTCGAGGGAGCCGGAGGATTGCGCCCCTGCACCCCCAAGGGGATCATCGAGCTTCTCGCTCGCTCCGGAATCGTGGTCGCAGGCGCGCGCGCGGTGGTGCTGGGAAGAAGTGACATCGTGGGGAAGCCCATGGCCATGCTTCTGTTGCACTCGAACGCCACCGTCACCATCTGCCATTCCAGGACGAGGGATCTTGCTGAAATCACCCGAGAGGCCGACATCCTCGTGGCGGCCCTCGGACGCCCCGGTTTCGTCACGGAGGCGCACGTAGCACCGGGGGCCACGGTCGTCGATGTCGGCATCCACAGGGTGGAGAATCCCGACCAGGCTGCGGACTACTTCGGCCCGGACTCACGGCAGGCGACCGCCGTGAAAGAGGGAAAGAACGTGCTGGTGGGGGACGTTCATCCCAGACGGGTGGCGCCGGTGGCGGGCGCGCTTTCCCCCGTACCCGGCGGCGTGGGACCGCTGACCATCGCCTGCCTGCTGCAGAACACGCTCGAGGCGGCACGCGTCCGTCGTGGCCTTGCGGCGCGACCGTGACGGAGCCCGCAGGGAGGAATTCAACCCCGCGGGTCTTCCGGGTAGGATTGACGGGCGGGATCGCCACCGGAAAATCGCTCGTGGCCGAGGTCTTCCAGGAGCGGGGCGCCTTCATCCTCGATTCCGACAAGCTGGGGCACGAGCTGATGGAGCCCGGCATGCCGGCCTTCCATGAGATTCGCCGCAGCTTCGGAGAGGGTATTCTGGACCTCGATGGAAAGATCGATCGCAAGAAACTGGGCTCCCGAGTCTTCCAGGACGAGACCGCGCGTCGCCGGCTCAATGAGATTCTTCACCCCTTGATCCTGGCCGAGGCTCACCGGCGCGTGGCCGACCTCGCGGAGAGATCCCCGGGAAGCATCGTGGTCACCCAGGCCGCGCTGCTGATGGAGGCGGGCGTTGTGAAACGCTTCGATCGGATCGTCATGACCGACTGCGACGCAGAAAGCCAGATTCGACGCTTGATAGATCGCGATGCGATCTCCGCGGAGGAGGCGCTGCGGCGCGTGCGGGCTCAGGCCGACCCGGCCCAGCGCCGGAAAATCGCCGACATTCTGGTGGACACCTCCGGAACTCCGGAAGAATCCCGTGCGAATGCCAGCCAGGCTTTCGACAAGCTCCGCCGGGAGTGGGAAGCCCTGAGATCCAAACCGTGAGGAGGCGTGCGGATGCCATTCATGGATGAAGAGTCGGCAGGCCGAATCCTGGAAGCGCTTCTCTCCCGGGGGGGCGACCTGGGTGAGATCTACTGCCAGGCCAATCAATACACCCGGCTCATCCTGGATGACGGGAAGCTGGAGGAGATCGTCTCGGGCGAGGACTCAGGGGTGTCGCTTCGCTTGATTTCGAAGGAACGGACCTTTTTCTACTCCGGAAACAGCCTCGATCACGAGACCCTGCTCGCCGAAGCCGTCCATCTGGCCCGCGCCCTCGAGGAGGGTGGGAGCCCCGGCTCCGTGCGGTCTCTGCTTCCCTGCGTGATTCCGAACGTCTCACCGATCAAAGTTCGCCCCGTGACCGTCGACGTGGGGCGTAAGGTGGATCTGCTCCGGCGCGCGGAGAAGGCGGCGAGGGGATTCTCACCGTCCGTGGTTCAGTTCTCCGCGAGCTACGGCGATTCCACCATCGAAATCGCCGTGCTCAATTCCGACGGGACCGATTCCCGGGAGACCCGCACCTACACCACCCTCTTCGGATCGGCCATCGCTCGCGAGGGCGAGCAGATTCGAACCGGATACCACTCCCTCGCGGAGACCAAGGGATTCGAGCTCTTCGACGAGCACCCGCCCGAAGAGGTGGGCAAGGAAGCGGCGCGCATCGCGCTGGTCCAGCTCGCCGCGAAGCCCGCTCCTGCGGGCACCTTCACCGTCGTGCTCTCGTCCAAGGCGGGGGGCACGATGATCCACGAGGCCTGCGGCCATGGACTCGAGGGAGATTTCGCGGAGAAGTCGCTCTCCATCTATGCCGGCAAGCTGGGAGAGCGGGTCGCATCGGACCTCATCACCGTAGTGGACGACGGCACGCTTCCGAACCGGCGCGGATCCACCGGCATGGACGACGAGGGCGTCCCCAGCTCCCGCGTCCTGCTCATCGATCGCGGAATCCTGAAGTCCTATCTCCACAGCCGCCGGACCGCGCGGAAGCTGGGGCACGCCGTCACCGGCAACGGGAGGCGCGAGAGCTATCGCCATCTTCCCATCCCGCGCATGCGCAACACGATGATCCTGCCGGGAAGCACGCCTCCCGAGGAGATTCTCGCCGGAGTGAAGCAGGGGATTTTCGTCTGCCAGATGGGCGGCGGCGAGGTCGACATCGCGAGCGGGAATTTCATCTTCAACGTGGGGGAGGCCTACATGATCCGCGATGGGAGAATCGCCGAGCCGATTCGAGACGCGACGCTCATCGGCAATGGGCCGGAGGTGCTCGGCAGCATCGACGCGGTCGGGTCGGATCTCGGCTTTGGAGTGGGAACGTGCGGGAAGGACGGCCAGCGGGTGCCCGTGGCCGATGCGCAGCCGACGCTGCGCATCCCGAAGATCGTCGTGGGCGGCACCGTGCCACAGGGGTAAAAGGGATGACACGCTCATCGGGACGCGGAGCCATGTCATGAAGGGAAGCAGCGAGCACGACAAGGTCCTGGGCCTGGCGCTCGGCCTCCTCGAGAAGTCGGGCGTCGACGGCGGCGAAGTCTATTTCCAGGACATCCACGAATCCTCCGCCAGCGTCGTGGATCAACGCATCGAAAGCGTCGAGGCGAAACAGGAGCGCGGGCTGGGGCTGCGGGTCTTCCGCGAGGGGCGAACCGCCTTCTCGTTCACCCCCGACACCTCCCCCGAAGGAATCCACAAGGCGGTGGACCGGGCTGTCGCCATCCTTCCGCACGTGGACCGGGAGCCGGAGCAGGAAGTGCCCGAGGGCGAGCCTTTCTCCTTCTCGTTGAAGAACGAAGACCCGCGATTGCCGGAGATCGGCGTCGATCAGAAAGTGGACATGGCGCGCCGAATCGAGAGCTGCGCTCTCAGGTTTTCCAGCCGCGTGAAACGCGTGCGCGACAGCCGGTATTCCGACGTCTGGGGCGGATGCTGGCTCGCCAACACCGCGGGGCTGCGCGCCGGGTACACCATGAGCCGCGCTTTCGGATCCATCGAGCTGGCCGCCATCGAGAAGGAAGAGAATCAGACCGGCTACTCGTCGGGCTTCGGCCTGGGGATCGAGGACCTCGAGCCCGACGCCATCGGCATCGAGGCGGCCTCCCGGGCCATCAACAAGCTTGGAGCGGAGCCCGTCACCACCCGGCGCACCGACGTGGTGCTCGACCCGGAGGTCGTTTGTGGGATCTTTGGAGCGCTCGCTTCCGCTTTTCACGCCGATAACGTGATCAAGGGGAAGTCGCTCTTCAAGGGATGGGTCGGGAAAAGAGTGGCGGGGCCGATGGTCACACTCATCGACGATGGGAGGATCCCGGGCGCGGTGAATACCGGTCCGATAGACGGAGAGGGCACTCCGACCCGGCGGACCGTCTTGATCGATGAGGGAACCCTGACCGGCTACCTCCACAACGACTTCACGGCCCGGAAGATGAACACGCTTCGCACCGGCAACGCCCAGCGCGGGGGCTATCTGTCCTCGCCGCACATCGGCACGAATACCCTGCTGCTGCGCCCGACGGGGGTGTCGCGCAAGACCCTCCTCGGAATGGTCGCGAAAGGGATCTACGTCTCCGAAGTCATGGGTCTGCACACCGTCGACCCCATCAGCGGCGACTTCTCACTCGGGGCAGTCGGCTGGGAGATGGAGCACGGGAGCATGGTCCGTCCGGTGCAAAAGATGGGGATCTCCGGAAACGTCCGGGACCTGCTCAACTCCATCACCGCCGTCGGCGAGGACCTCCGCTTCTTCGCCTCCGGCAACTCCGGCTCGACCCTCCTCCTCGAAGGGATCAGCATCAGCGGAAGCTGATTCCCCTTGGCACCTCGCGGGCGCTCCCCCCGCTTATAATGCGGGGGACGCGATCGGAAGGAGCCATGTCCCTCCAGACCTTTCATCCCACCCTGGGCCGCTGGTTCCAGGAGCGCTTTGGAGAGCCTTCCGCGCCCCAAGCGCGGGGATGGCCGCTCATTCGCGAGGGGCGGCACGTGCTCATCGCGGCGCCCACGGGGACCGGAAAGACGCTGGCGGCCTTCCTTTCCGCCATCGACACGCTTCTGAGGCAAGGAGATTCCCTCCCCGATTCAACCCAGGTGCTGTACGTTTCCCCCTTGAAAGCGCTCGGCAACGACGTCCAGAAAAACCTTCAGGGTCCGCTGGAAGATCTCAAGGGGCTCGACCCCTCGCTTCCCGAGGTGCGAGTGCTCGTGCGCTCCGGCGACACCTTGCCCTCCGCCCGCAGCGCGATGCGGAAGCGGCCCCCCCACATCCTGGTCACCACTCCCGAGTCTCTCTACATCCTTCTCACCAGCGAGAGCGGCCGCCGCATGCTGAGCACGGTGCGCAGTGTGATCGTGGACGAGATCCATGCGATCTGTGGCGACAAGCGAGGAGCCCATCTGGCGTTGTCGCTGGAGCGGCTCGAAGCTCTCACCGGCACCCCTCCGCAGCGGATCGGATTGTCCGCCACCCAGAAGCCTCTCGAGGACGTGGGCCGGCTCCTGGTCGGCGCGGACCGGGAGTGCGCCCTGGTGGACGTGGGACACAGCAGGGAGATGGAGATTACGGTCGAGATTCCCAACTCCCCTCTCTCGACCGTCTGCTCCCACGAGACTTGGGACGAGATCTACGAGCGGATCGCGGCGCTCATCCGCAATCACCGCACGACCCTGGTCTTCGTGAACACGCGAAAGCTCGCCGAGAGAGTGTCGGCCCGTCTCACCGAGGTGCTCGGAAAGGACCAGGTCACGAGCCATCATGGCAGCCTTTCCCGGGATCGGCGTCTCGACGCGGAGCAGCGCCTGAAATCGGGCTCGTTACGAGCCCTGGTCGCCACCGCGTCGCTCGAGCTGGGCATCGACATCGGCGAGGTGGATCTCGTGATCCAGATCGGGGTCACTTCCTCCATCGCCACGTTCCTCCAGAGGGTCGGTCGATCCGGGCACGCGCTCTCCCGCACGCCGAGAGGCAGGCTCTTTCCCCTCACGCAGGACGAGCTGGTTTGTGCCGCGGCGCTGCAGCATGCGCTGCGCCAGGGAGAGCTGGATCGCACCCCCGAGCCCCGCCGGCCGCTCGACATCCTGGCGCAACAGATCGTCGCCGCGTGCGTCCCCGAGAGCTGGGACGAAGACACGCTTTTCCGCGCCTTCAGGCGCTCCGGTCCCTACCGGGATCTGACGAGGGAGGACTTCGATGCCGTCGTGCGCTTGCACGGCCAAGACCGGCTCGCACTCCTGCATCGCGACGGCGTGAACGGGCGGCTTCACGCGACGCGCCGCGCCAGAATCACGGCCCTGACCTCGGGCGGCGCCATTCCCGATACGGCCGACTACCAGGTCCTGCTGGAGCCCGAGGGGACGCCCATCGGCTCGGTGCACGAGGATTTCGCCGTCGAAGCCACCGGCGGCGACATCTTCCAGCTCGGGAACGCCTCCTGGAAAGTCCTCAAGGTCGAGCCCGGCATCGTGCGCGTCGCGGACGCCCAGGGAACCCCTCCCAGCCTGCCCTTCTGGCTTGGGGAAGCTCCGGCACGGACCGAGGAGCTTTCCCGTGCCGTGGCCCGGATCCGCCTCGAAGGACAGGATCCCGAATGGCTCGTGCGTGAAGCAGGCCTGAGCGAAGCGGCGGCCCGGCAGCTATCCGAGTACGTGGAAGCGGGAGCCCGGGCCTTGGGAGCGGTTCCGACACGGGAATGCGTCATCCTGGAGCGGTTCTTCGACGAATCGGGGGGCATGCAGCTCGTCATCCACTCCCCCTTCGGGGGTCGGATCAACCGCGCCTGGGGTCTGGCGCTGCGCAAACGCTTCTGCCGCGGCTTCGGGTTCGAGCTCCAGGCGGCGGCCAACGAAGAGGCCATCGTCATCTCTCTCGGCCTTCATCACAGCTTCCCGCTCGCGGAAGTCTTCGACTACCTTCACCCCAGCAGCGCTCGCGACCTGCTGGTCCAGGCGCTCTTCCCCTCGCCCCTATTCTTGACACGCTGGCGATGGAACCTGACCCGGTCGCTCCTCCTCTCCCGATCGCACAAGGGCCGGCGGGTTCCTGCGGCATTGCTCCGGATGCGCGCCGACGATCAGTTGATCCAGGCGTTTCCTCAAGTCCTGGCGTGCGGTGAGACCCTCCCTCCCGGGGACCTGCCGGTGCCGTGGGATCATCCGCTCGTCCGACAGACGATCGAGGATTGCCTGGAAGAGGCGATGGATGCCGGGGGAATGGTGGAGCTCCTCCGAGATCTGCGTCGCGGGAGAATCCGCCGAGTCGCCATCGACACCACCGAGCCTTCCCCGTTCGCGCGGGGCGTTCTCAACGCGATGCCCTACGCTTTCCTGGACGACGCGCCGCTGGAGGAGCGCCGAACCCAGGCGGTGATGCGGCGCAGGTCGCTGGACCCTCAGGACGCGGATACGCTGGGCGCACTCGATCCTGGGGCCGTCGCGCGGGTTCGCGAAGAAGCGTGGCCGCACAGCGAAAGCGCCGAAGAGGTCCATGAAGCACTGCTCTGGATGGGATACGTCACCGATGAGGAGGCGCGCGCTTCGGGATGGTCGGATTGGATTCGCGAGCTCTCCGCCCTTCGCCGCGTCGTCCCGGAAAAAAACCGCTGGTTCGCCGCGGAGGCTTCCCGCCAGCCGAAGGATGTGCTTCGGGGAAGGCTGGAGGCTCTCGGGCCGATGCTGACGTCGGAAACGGGACGGCCAAGAGAAGGAGAAGCTGTCCCCGAATCCTCCCTGGGAAGGGAGTGGACGGTCACGCCCGAAGATGAGCCGCTCCTGCTGGAGCTGGAGCACGAGGGCTCCCTCCTGCGCTGCCGGCTCGAAGGAAGGCAAGCCTGGTGCGAGCGGAGGCTGCTGGCCCGCATTCATGCCTACACGCTCGACCGCCTGCGGCGCGAAATCGAGCCCGTGAGCGCGGCGGCCTACTGGCGATTCCTGACTTGCTGGCAGCATGCCTCCGAGGACCACCGGCTCGAGGGACCGCGCGGGGTCACCGAGGTCATTCACCAGCTCGCCGGCTTCGAGATTCCCGCAGCGTCATGGGAGTCGAGCATCTTCCCTTCCCGCGTCCGCGGGTATCGTCCCGACTGGCTCGATCACCTGACGCTGACTGGGGAGGTAGCATGGGGAAGAATCTGGGGCGCCGGGGACGCCGCCATCCGATCGACCCCCATCGCCCTGCTCCCTCGAAAGGATCTCCTTTCTTGGATGGCCCTCTCCGGAATCGCGAGAGAGGACCCGGGGCTCGCTCTCACCGGACGCGCGCAAACCCTGCTCAATCTGCTCGCTTCTAGAGGAGCTCTGTTCACGCAGGAGCTCGAGGCCTCGAGCGGTCTTCTTTCGACTCATCTCAACATGGCCTTGTCGGAGTTGATCGCCCGAGGGCTTCTGACGTGCGATTCCTTCGGGGGGCTTCGCAGGCTCCTCAGGCCTTCGCGCGTGCATCGACGCTTCGGAGCCAAATCCCTGGTCTCCCCCGCCGGCCGGTGGTCGCTTCTGCGCCCTTCCGAGGAGTCGAGTGGGGGGCGGCTGGAGTCCCTGGCCGAGTTCACGGCCCGACAACTCCTCCGGCGGTACGGAATCCTTCAGCGGCGCCTGCTCGAGCGCGAGAGGGTGCCCATCCCATGGCGAGACCTCGCACGAGCGTGCAGACACCTGGAGCTGCGCGGCGAGGTTCGTGGAGGCAGGTTCGTCTCCGGTCTCTCCGGCGAGCAATACTCCTTGCCGGAAGCCGTCGAGCTCTTGCGATCGACCCGCAAGCGCTCGCCCGGCGCCTCTCTCTCCCTTGGCGCATCGGATCCCCTCAATCTCCACGGCATCCTCACCCCCTCTCCTCGGATCTCCGCGCACAGCCGCAGTCGCATTCCGATCGCGACCTAGGCATGGCGTCTTGCCTCGGTTCATTCAGCCCCTTTTGCACCGTCTCTTGAAAGTTGAAGGAATCGTGTCAAGCTGACCCAAAGAATTTCTTCCGAGGCGCCCGAGCGGGCGAAGAGCGGGGAGAGCCGATGCGCTACAAGCTGCTGGGAAGAAGCGGACTGAGAGTCTCCGAGCTTTGCCTGGGCACGATGACGTTCGGAGAAGAGTGGGGCTGGGGAGCGTCACGAGACGAGAGCAGGAAGATCTTCGATGCCTTCGTGGAGGAGGGCGGGAACTTCCTCGACACGGCGAACAAGTACACGGAGGGCACGAGCGAGAAGCTCGTAGGAGAGTTCATCCGAGGCAACCGCGAGCGGTTCGTGGTGGCGACCAAATACACGAGCTCGATGCGTCCGGGCGACCCCAACGGCGGCGGCAACCATCGCAAGTCGATGGTGGAGTCGCTGGAGGGCAGCCTCAAGCGGCTGGGCACCGACTATGTGGACCTCTACTGGCTGCACGCCTGGGACTCGATGACGCCGGTGGAGGAGGTCATGCGGGCCTTCGACGACATGGTGAGAGCCGGGAAGATCCTGTACGCCGGCATTTCGGACGCGCCGGCCTGGATCGTGTCTCAGGCGAACACGCTCGCCGCGCTTCGAGGCTGGACTCCTTTCATCGGGCTTCAGGTGGAGTACAGCCTCGCTGAAAGGACTCCGGAGCGGGATCTCCTTCCGATGGCACGGGCTCTTGACATCGGAGTGACCGCCTGGTCACCCCTGGCGGGAGGGCTCCTCACGGGGAAATACAACAAGGATGCCCCCAAGGCGGGATCCTCCGAGGCTCCTCGGTTCGAGGTCGCATCCGGCTTCTCCAAAATCACCGACAGGAACCTGAAGATCGCGGAGGCGGTCCGGCGGATCGCCCAGGATCTGGGT
>DASYRY010000237.1:0-4337 GCA_036004025.1 Candidatus Polarisedimenticolia bacterium
GCAGTCCGGTGAGGGTCTCGGGGCTTCTGACTTCGGTGGCATGGTCCACGCCGAAGGATGTGCGCTACATGCTGGAGGGGAGCGTCAATGCCGTGGGGAGCGCCCTCGACTGGGTCCGGCGGCTTTCGGCCGGCATGCCAACCGATCTCCGGGCTTCCGCCGATCCGAGCCGACTGCCGATCGTCATCCCCGCCTTCGCGGGACTGGCGGCGCCTCACTGGCGAAGCGACGCGGGCGCTGCCATCTTCGACCTCCAGCCCTCCATGGGGCTCGGGGAGATGCACGCCGCCACTCTCGCCGGAATTGCTTGCCGGATTCGTGAGATCGTCGAGCAGATGGAGAAGGGAGGGATTCGTGCGCGCCGGATTCTCGTCTCGGGCGGCCTGGCTCGCTCCGCCCGGCTCCTCCCGTTCCAGGCTGCCCTTCTCGGACGGCCGATCTATCCCGTATCCAGCGAGGAGGCCACGGCGCGAGGGGCCGCCTTGCTCGCACTCCAGGCCGGATCCTCCAAGGCATTTCGTGGCGCACGGCTTCCCAACTCCGCCGCCGGCGCCATCCGAGGGGGAAGACTCAGGCCCGCCGCAGAGGTCTACTACCAGCGCTTCGAATCGCGCATGGCGCGGCTCCTCTCCCGCCCTTTTCCGGCGCGCGATGGGGTATCATGACGGCAACCCCCGAGCGTCGAAAACGGTGCGTGTCCTAGTCCGGGACGCCAAGGGGAGTGACGTTGGACAGATGCGCGCGGAGCTCGAGAGGATCATCCGCTGGAGGACGACATGAGCAAAGGGAAGGTTGCGATGCTGGTGGAAAACGACTACCAGGACCAGGAGGTCTGGGTCCCTCTCTATCGGCTGCGGGAGGAAGGGTACGAGTGCCTCGTGCTGGGCCCCGCGGCGACGACCTTTAAATCGAAGTACGGTTATCCGATCGAGGCGCGGGGGGTCTCGGAGGCGCGCGCCGATGATCTGCTCGGCGTGATCATCCCCGGCGGATGGGCTCCCGACAGGCTGCGCCAGCACGCTTCGATCCTCAAGCTGGTGAAGGATCTCTTCGATCGGCGGCGCCTGGTCGCCGCCATCTGTCACGGAGGCTGGGTCCTCGCATCCGCGGGGATCGCCAAGGGAAAGAGGCTGACTTCCTATGTCGCCATCAAGGACGATCTGATTCACGCGGGGGCCGATTGGGTGGATCAGGAAGTGGTTCGGGACGGCAACCTGGTCACTTCGCGCAAGCCTGACGATCTACCCGCCTTCTGCCGCGAAATCATCAAGACCCTGAGAGAGACGGCGTGACCAGCAAGACTCCCCTGACCCCGGCCTTCGCGAAGCGAATTCGCGGGCTCGTCCAATCGGACATCCGCAGGATGTCCCGCGAGTGCGAGCGCGTGGGTGGCATCAACCTGGGCCAGGGTATCTGCGATCAGCCGGTGCCGGAGGAGGTGAAGGAAGCGGCCCTCTCGGCCGTGCGCGCAGACCGGAGCATCTATTCGAAGTTCGAGGGGATCGATCCTCTGCGAGAGCGGATCGCCAAGAAGATGGTGGAATACAACGGCATCCGCTGCGATCCCGACCGGGAAGTGGTGGTCACCGTGGGCTCCACCGGAGGGTTCGTGGCGGCGGCGCTCGCCTTCGTGGAGCCCGGGGACGAAGTCATTCTCTTCTCTCCGTTCTACGGCTACCACATGAACATCCTCAGGCTCTGCCAGGCGGCCCTGAAGTTCGTGACGATCCATCCGCCCGACTGGAGCTTCGACGCGGCGGAGCTGGAGCGCGCCTTCACTGACAAGACCAAGGCGGTGGTCATCAACACCCCCTCGAATCCCTGCGGCAAGGTGTTCCGGCGCGAAGAGCTCTCCCTCATCGCCTCGCTGTGCCAGCGCCATGGGGCCATCGCCATCACCGACGAAATCTATGAATACATCCTCTACGGCGGACACCGCCACGTGAGCCTCGGTTCCCTGCCGGGAATGGAAGACCGAACGATCACGCTGTCCGGGTTTTCCAAGACCTACAACATGACCGGCTGGAGGCTGGGATACGCCGTGGGGGCGGCGCCACTGCTCGAGAAGATCGGACTGTTGAACGACCTTCTGTACATCTGCGCCCCGACCCCGCTCCAGCACGCCGTCGTGTCCGCCTTCGATCTGCCGGCGTCCTACTACGAGCAGCTTCGCGCCGATTACGCCCGCAAGCTCGCCGTGATATGCGAGGCCTGCGAGGCCGCGGGGATCAGGCCGCTGATGCCGCAGGGAGCCTACTATCTGCTCGCGGACATCGTCGGACTGGGTGTGCCTGACGACAAAGAAGCTGCCAAGCTTCTCTTGGCTCAGGGAGGAGTGGCTTCCGTCCCGGGAAGCTCCTTCTATGCCGATCCGGCGGACGGAAGACATCAGGTCCGTCTCTGCTTTGCCAAGCAGGACGCCCCTCTCGAGGAAGCCTGCCGGCGGCTGCGAGGGCTCCGCTCCCAGGCTCGATGACGCTCCCCGCCCGGACCGCTCCTCAAGGCATCCGGACTTCCCGTCATGCGGCGCTCCCTTCTCTCTTCCTGCTCGCGCTGGCGGTCCTCTTGTGGCCGCCGGTGCTCAGGATGGTCTTTCCCCTCCACTGGCAGATCGGCAACGTCGCGCCGTTCGCCTTCGCTCTGAGCCTGACGTGCGGCGTCGCGGCCGGCGTGGCCTGGACGATCCGCCGCCGAGTCGCCGCCACCCTCGCGAGAATCTTTCCGACCTGGCGATCGGCAGGGCTCGCAGCGCTCGCGGTCTTGCTCGCGCTCGTTGCTTTTCTGGGAGTCTCGGAAGTCGGCCTGCGAGTTTTTCATTACCCCTTTCGCCTTGGCTGGACTCCGGCCGAGTACCGCATCTCCCGCTTCGATCCGCTGCTGGGTTGGTCCTACATTCCAGACCTTTCCACCGTCCAGCGCTTCGGCTCCGCCGGCCGCCCGGTAGGGATCACCTTCGACTCCATGGGGACCCGGGTCGCCGCGCCGGGCGTCCGGCACGATCCCGCGAAGCCCACGCTCCTTTTCGCCGGTTGCTCGTACACCTTCGGTCACGGGCTCCCTTTCGAGGAGACTTTCGTGGGTCGCCTCTCGTCGATGCCGGGTTTTCCGTACCAAGCCATCAATCTCGGCGTTCAGGGGTACGGAACCGATCAGTCCCTGCTTTCCCTCCAGCAGGTGCTCCCGAGGTTCAACACGAAGGTGGTCGTGTACACCTTCCTCCTGGACCATGTGAAGCGCAATGACAATTCCGATCGTCGATTCATCTTCCCGAAGGCGCGATTCCCCGGCACGAAGCCTCGTTTCGCGCTCGGCGGAGACGGGACCCTGCACAAGGTCAGCGAGGCGCACCGGTACGACGAGATTCTCGACTGCCACCTGTGCGATCTGCTGGAGTTGTTCTGGACCCGTTTCGGCCCCGAGCCGAGTATCGAGCTGACGCGCGCTCTGGTCCGGAAGATGAAGGAGTACGTCGAGTCGAAGGGGGCCGTCTTCGTGCTGGTCTTGTGGACGAGCCCCCACCGGATGGAGGAGGGGAGACTCGCGCAGATGCTCTTTCCCGGGACGAAGATGAATGCCGTGGACATCGGGGCCGGGGCCCCGCCCGCCTTCGGGCAGTGGATGATTCCCGGGGAGACCCACCCGGATGCGCGGGCTCACGCGTACGCTGCGGAGAGAATCGCGGCAGAGCTTCGAAAGCTGGGACTCATTCCGGCCGAATGAGCCCCCGGCCCTAGGCCTTCTTGCGAGCCGCCAGCGTCCCCAGTCCGGCCACGCCGAGAGCCATCACACCCAGGTTGAGGCGCACCGATCGAGCGTGGAGCTTCTGAAAGCGGCGCTCCGCATCTTCGCGCTGCGCCGATCCTGTCGCCTGAAGCCGCTCCTGCCGCACCTGATGGACCCGAGGCTCGAGAATCCACCCGGCGTAGAGCGTTGCCGCCATCATGAGGAGGACGAGTGTGAGCTGAAGAAATCGAAGGGGGCGAGAGCCAGAGTCGAAGAGGAACAGGAGCGTCAAGACGATCAGGGCTGCCGCGCCGCACACGGCTCCGCCTCGATAATACTTGGGGAAGATCTGCGCCAGGACCTTACCTGCGGTCGGGCGATCCAGCGCCGCGAAGACGCCGGGCGCGACGATGGCCGTAAAGAAAACGAGGCTGCCGACCCAGAGGGAGAGCGTCAAGACCAGCAGGAACTGAAAGACCCATCGGAACATCCGCCTCGAGACCCCCGAAAGGAAAAGGCCGACCTTTCGGCCGGCCTTCATCCTAGCTCATTCCCGGCGCGCTTACAGGCCGGAGTTCTCGAGAAACGCCCGGAGCTTCTGACTGCGCGAGGGA
>DASYRY010000238.1:0-5977 GCA_036004025.1 Candidatus Polarisedimenticolia bacterium
GAAGAAGACCTCGAGCGCGCCGGCCGAGAAGAGGCGCTCCATGAGATGACCGTAGACCTGGGGATTCAAGTCGTCGATGGTGGTCTGGATGACGATCACCTTCTCGAGCAGGGCCGCCGGCTCGTCGAGCATTCCCAGGACGCCGCGCAGCAGATTGGGGTGATCCGAAGGATTGCGGTTCCCGGCTCCGTGCCCGATTCTCTCCACCCGCAGAGGCGGGAGGGGACCGAACTCGTCGGCCAGCGTGACCGCCAGGGACGCTCCCGTGGGCGTGACCATCTCCCCCTCGAAAGAACCGCCGTACAGCGGTTTGCCCTTCAGGATTTCCACCGTCGCCGGAGCGGGAACGGGAAACGTCCCGTGCTCGCAGTGGATGATTCCGGATCCGGTCGGGAGCGGGGAGCAGATCACCCGATCCACCTTCAGAGCTTCGACGCAAAGGCAGGCGCCCACGATGTCCACGATGGCGTCCACGGCTCCGACCTCATGCAGGTGGATTTCCCGCGCCGGCACCTGATGCACGCGGGCCTCCGCCTCGACCAGGGTCTCGAAGGCGCGCAGCGCCCGCGTCTGGACCCTTTCGGGCAGGCGGCCCGCCTTGACGATCCTGCGAATCTCCGCAAGCCCCCGGTGGCGCTCCTTGCGATCGTGCTTGTGGGAAGGCCCGCCGTGCGCGTGCAATCCCCGGTGAGCATGGAGATCGCGGCTCCCGCCGCGAGAGGAGGTCGTCTTCACCTCTACCTGGGTGCCCCAGAGGCCCGATCGGGACACGCGTCGCGAGGAGAGAGAATACCCCTCGAGAGGAAGGCGGCCGAGCTGTCGCTTCAGCATCGCAAGGCTCACGCCGAGATCCAGAGACAATCCCAGGAACATGTCTCCCGAGATCCCGGAGAAACAATCGAGATAGAGGACCCTCCGGGCGCGGCCCGGAAGCCCGAGAGAAGAGGCCTTCCGTTTCACCGAAGGAGGTCCTTTCCAAGAATCTTCGCAGGTCCCGTGCAGAGGGTGCCGAATGCTACCGGCCCCCCGGAGGGCTGTCAAGGCGCGCCGTCACGCCGAAAAGGGGAACGGGTTTTCCGTCGCACGGGTCGATCAAAAGCGCAGCGTCGCCTGAAACACGCCGGGCCCGGCGGTGAAGAGAAAACGGCGGGGGGCCTCACCGCGTGACGACTCGTGGGAGTCGCAGAGCATCTGGCCGATGCTGAACCCGGTCACGAGTCCCAGAAAAACGTCGGGGGCCCAGTGCGCATCCGAGTTCAGCCGCTGGTAGCCGGTCAGGAACGCCCCGGCATAGAGGAGGCTCGCGGCGCTGGCCTTCGCGAAGCGTGTCCCGCGCCCATCGTCGAGGTCGGGGGTCAGGTACTGCCGGCTCAGGATCGGCACGATCGAGGCCGCCAGCATGGCATCGCCGGAAACACCATGACCTCGGCGGTCGAAGAATCTCACCTCGGTCCCCTCGCGCGGGCGCTCCGCGGCCAGGACCGTTTGCCCGATCCCTGCGGCTGCGGCGCTGAAGCCCATCGATTCGAGCAGCAGCACCGAAGTCTCTTTCTCGCGCGCATCATGCGTGAGGAACGAGGCGCCGTAGGCCATCAGCGCCAGGGAAGGAGCGACGGCGCCCTTCCCCATGACGCGGGCGCCATCGAGGAACCTGTCGCGATCGGGATCCCGATGATCCTGCACCCAGTCCCGAATCTCTTCGCGAAAAGAATAGAGCGCTCCGGTCGCCCCCACCGTCAAGACGATCTTCAGGATTCCGCTCCCATCGAGATGGACCGGCCGGGTCACCAGATACTTCGCGTCGAGGCCGATTTGACGGAATCCGTAGGAGCGGCCGGAGGAGGGGAGCGTCACGCTCTCGACCCTCTCGGAGACCGCAGGCCGGACGTCGGCGGAAAGAGAGTCCTCCGGACCCGCAAAAAGCGGGGAAAGGGCTCCGAAGGAACCGAGCAACAGGGAGCACCACGCCCGGCAGAAGTGGCCCCGTCTCACGGCTCGCGCGTCTCATAGGCGCCGAGGGGAGCTTCCTGCTCCGTCAGGCTCGAGCAGCGCGCGTCGAGGCTCTCGTACTCCGAGGCGTGGTAGTGCCGGAAGTCCTCGAAGGACTCCCTGGAGCGCCATCGATCCAAGGTGAGGTAGCGGGAAGGGTCGCTGCGATCGCGAAGCAGCTCCGTGCCAAGGAAATCCGGGCTCCGCCGGAAAAGGCTCGCCCAATCGCCGGCGGGACCGTACACCGCCTCGAACTCCTTTTCTTTGCCGGCACGCGGCCTGAATTCCCAGAGGATCACATGCGCCAAGGTTGCCCCCGTCACGATCTCAAAGAGGTGCCATCCGTTTGTAGAGCCAGCGCAATCTCGCCACCCGGTCACCCCGGATCCCAGGGGGAGGGCCGGTCAGCGCCGGGCAAGGATGCGTATTCTCGCCTCGCGCAGCGGCTTCCAACGGAGGCGCGCGCGGACATCCTGGAGAAACTCCTCGGGGACGGGGGCGCCGAAACTCAGCGAAGCCAGCCTGAGCCCGACGTAGGCGATGAACAGGCAATCCGACTCGCGGGCGATCTCCCTGAAGCGGCCCCAATCCCACGTCGAGGCATCTTCCTCCACCACGAGGGCGATTTCAAAGACGTCGCGAAGGGCGCCGAGATAGCGGGCAATATCTATTTGGATTCTGCGAGGCGGGTAGAGGAGGGAGGGCTCGAAGCCTCAGTGCAGAGTGGCCTCGGCGTCCTCATCGCCCAAGTCTATGTTTTCCATGGAGTTCTGAAGGAACGTGGCCTGCTCGAACTCGCGGGCCGCCTCGATCGGCTTCCCCATGTTCATGTAGATGCGTCCCAGATTGATATAGGGGAAGTGTCTTGGCTCGTACCGGGGCGCTTTCTTGGCTTTCTCGAGCCACGGGATCGCTTCCTCGACCTTTCCCAAGTGGACGAGATAGGAACCTATATCGTTGTAAGGATTGCCGAAATCCGGATCGACCTGGATGGCCTGCTTGCATTCCTCGATGGCATCATCGTAGCGCCCGAGGGAAGAGTAGGTCCATCCCAGAAAGGTATGAGCCTCCGCGCTTTGATGCTCGGCGAGTGAGGCTTCATACAGCTCGATGGCGGAGACGAAATCTCCTTCCATCTGCTTCTGGTAGGCCGCTCGAAGGAGGTGGGCGGCCCTCTCCAGGCTACCTGCTTTCTCGCTCATGCCCTAGTTCCCTCCGCCTGAATCTACGTCGCCTGCCAGCATCGAGTCAAACCGGCTCGAAGCTCGCAATAATCCCGGCCCCTCGATGGGGTCGTCATCTCCGTCGCCGTCCGAGCCTCCCGACAAGAAGCGCGAGCATCCACGACATCGCCGCCAGACCCCCGAGCGTGAGATCCCGTGAGGCGTGGGCCGAAGACGGCTCGCACAAGTAGGCGGTGAATCCTCCCAGGGCGCCGAGCACCGCGAACATACGGTCGATCGGCCCGAAGGCCGCCGAGTGTCGCTCCCTCGCGATGCCGCGAGTCCGCAGGATCAGCGCGAGGACGCCCGCAACCAGCACCGTGAGGGCCAGCAGCACTCCCGCATCGTGAAGGAAGCCATTTCCCATTCCCAGGAATCCCAATCCCGTGGCCACCTCGAAGCTGCTTTCCGCTTTACCTGCTTCGCCGTTTCGTGCCAAACTCCGGCGCCATTGCTTCGAAGGCGAAAGGCGATTCGAGTCGGCGTCACCATCGATGGGGAGGCGGCCTTTGCTCAAAGGGCTCTTTCGCACGAAGAACCTGGATGAAATACTGTCCGCGCTGGGCGACGAAAAGCGCTCTCTCAAGAGAACCCTCGGACCTCTCAACGTCACGCTGATCGGCATCGGCGCCATCATTGGAGCCGGTATCTTCGCCACCATCGGCACCGCGGCCGCCGGGGACGCGCTGAGACCCGGGGCCGGGCCTTCGCTCATGATTTCATTCTGCATCACGGCCATCGTCTGTGCTTTCACGGCGCTGTGTTACGCCGAGATGGCCGCGATGGTGCCCATCTCGGGCTCGGCCTATACCTACTCGTATGCCACCCTGGGAGAGCTGGTGGCCTGGATCATCGGCTGGGACTTGATCCTCGAATACGCCATCGGCAACGTGGCCGTGGCGATCAGCTGGGCCAACTATTTTCGGTCCTTCGTCCACGATGCCTTCGGTATCGATATTCCACAGTGGCTGTCGACCGATTTCCGGACCGCCCGGAAGATACCGGGACTGATCGAGAGCGCGCCCCACATCCTCGGGATCCCCATCGTATTCAATCTGCTCGCCCTCGGCATCGTGGCCCTCATCACCATCGTGCTGGTCTGGGGCATCAAGGAATCGGCGGAATTCAACGCCGTCATGGTGGGCATCAAGATCCTCGTCCTCCTGTTCTTCATTACCATCGCGTTCTATTTCGTGTCGCCCTCGGAGATGGCTGGGAACTGGCGACCCTTCCAGCCCACCGGGTGGGGGGGGACCCTGGCGGGAGCCGCCGTGGTGTTCTTCGCCTACATCGGCTTCGATGCGGTCTCCACCGTCGCGGAGGAGACCCGAAACCCGGCGAGGGATCTGCCGATCGGCATTATCGCCTCCCTGATCGTCTGCACGATCTTCTACGTCGTCGTCGCGGCCGTCTTCACGGGGTTGATTCCCTACCACGAGCTGGTGCGCCGGCTGGCGACGGAGCAGGCGGAGCCCCTCACCATGGCGCTCGGTCACGTCGCGCCGAACGCCCGATGGGCGAGCGCTATCGTGGCGCTGGGCTCGGTCGTCGCCCACACGGCCGTCCTGCTGGTGTTTCAATTGGGCCAGCCGCGCATTTTCTTCTCCATCGCCCGCGACGGGCTGCTTCCCCCCGTCTTCGCGAAAATCCATCCAAGATTCAAGACGCCCCACGTCACGACCATCCTGACCGGCGTTCTCGTCGGAGGATTCGCGGCCGTGATGAGCATCGATGAAATGGTGGATCTGACCAACATTGGGACGCTGTTCGCCTTCGTGCTGGTGTGCGTCGGCATCACCATCCTGCGCCACAAGGAGCCCGGAAGGCACCGCCCCTTCAAAGTGCCCTTCGGCGCGTGGGCGATTCCGATGATGGGGGCGGTATCCTGCCTCTTCTTGATGTACTACCTTCCGCCCACGTCATGGTGGCGCTTCGTGGCCTGGCTGATGCTGGGTCTTTCGATCTATCTCTCGTACGGCTACGCTCGCAGCGAGCTGGGGCGAAAGTTCGGCCGCTTGCGCGTGACCCCCATCTGGCTGTCGTTGATGGCGCTCGGATCCCTCCTGATTGCGATCGGGCTACTGGCCATGCCCCACGATGCCGGACTGGGCGAGCTCTACGCAAGAATGACCACCGGCGTGGCAGGAGGGAGGAGGACTCTCGTGGCGTTCCTCTTCGTCGGAGCAGGATTGCTCTCGGCGGCGATGGGATGGATTCTGTCGCGCGGCAGGGCCGCGACTCCGGCCGGTTGATCCCCGCCTGATTCGAAGGATCCCGAAGTCATGCCTGGTTGACCGGCCTCGCCGCCAAGGCGGCCGGGGTCTCGGCGGGTTTTCCCGGAGCAGGCAGGTCTCGAAGCCGCAACCCAGCCCATGCGACCAGCCCCACGTAGATGAGCGAAGCGGCCACGAACGGGGCGCGCAAATGGACTCCGATGAGCGCTCCGCTCACCATCGGCCCTACCGCACCCCCCATCAGTGTGGCGCTGCTGAGCAGTCCGTACAGGGAGGCGCGCCGCCGAGCAGGAATGAGCGCGCCTCCCGCGGAATAGCCTACCGTGATGGCGCCTCCCATCAACAGCCCCGAGAGGATTCGCAGAACGAGGAACTGACCCGGCGTCCGGCAGGCCAGCATCAGCGCCGTCAGGAAGGCGGAGCCCGACATGGTGGCCGCGAGGATCCGTCCGGGACGATGCCGCGCCGTCACCCGGCCGAGCAGGTACGCCGAGAGCGCGGCGGCCAGAGCATGCGAGGTGACCAGAAGCC
>DASYRY010000239.1:0-5990 GCA_036004025.1 Candidatus Polarisedimenticolia bacterium
GCGGAATTCGAGGAACGCTCCAAGAAGGCCGCCCTGGCCGTCCAGTCGAAGCTCGACGCCGCGGTCCACCGCGTCCATTCCCTGGCCGACCTGTACACGTCCGTGCCGGAAGTGGACCGATCCACCTTCTCCACCTTCGCCCGGCGGACCCTGGAGCTGAACCCGGAAATCCACTCCCTCTCCTGGAACCCCCGGGTGGCCGGTCCTGACCGTGACTCGTTCGAGAGACACGCGCGGGAGGCCGGATACCCGGGCTTCCGGATCGTCGAGAAGAACCCGGGGGGTCGGCCGGCGCCCGCGCCGCCGCGCGAGGAGTACATCGTCGTGCTCCACGCCGAGCCTCCCGGCTCGGACGGGATTCCCGCCGGCTACGACGTCGCCTCGGACCCCCGCGGCCGGGCCGCGCTCCGCCGCGCCTCCGAAACGGGACGGCCCTCGGCGACGGGCCGCGTGAAACTGGCGCGGGAGAAGGGGGACGAGGACGGCATCCTGGTCTTCATCCCGGTCTACTCCTCGGGCCAGGCCCCCACGGGGATGGAGGACCGCCGCCGCGACCTGCGCGGGTTCGCCATCGGCGCGCTTCGCGTGAACGAGATCCTGCGGGGCGCCCTCGATCCGGACGCGGATCCCAACGTCCGGGTCGAGGTCCGCGATGAAGCCGCGTCCGATCCGGACCGGGTCCTGTGGTCCAATGGCCCGCCCGCCACGGGCGCGGTGACCAATCTCCCCGCCTTGCAGATCGAGCGGGAGCCCCTGGGGCTCGTCGAGTCGGGCCGCATCGAAGTCGGCGGCCGTGCCTGGTCGATCGTCTGCAGGGCGACCGCGCCCTACCTGGTCCACGCGCACACGTGGAGGCCCTGGATCACGCTCGCGGGGGGGATGCTGTTCATGGGCCTCCTGGCGGCGTTCCTGCTCGTGGTCACGGGAAAGGCCGTCATCATCGAGCGGTTCGGGGCCGAGCGCGCGGCGGAGCTCTCGACGGCGAACCTGAGCCTCCAGAGGGAGATCGACGTCCGCAAACAGGCGCAGGAGGAGCTGGTCCGGAAGGAATCGGAGCTCCGCCAGGCGCAGAAGATGGAGGCCGTGGGAAGGCTGGCGGGCGGGATCGCGCACGACTTCAACAACCTGCTCACCGCGATTCTCGGGTACGGCAACCTGATGGACGCGAAGCTCGGGGCCGCGAGCCCGCTGCGCGAGGAACTGGCCGAGATTCTCAAGGCGGGAGCGCGGGCGACCGACCTCACCCGCCAGCTCCTGGCCTTCAGCCGCCGGCAGATCCTGGTCCCCAAGGTGCTCGACCTGAACGCCGTCGTGGACGAGATGGGCAACATCCTCCGGCGCCTGATCGGCGAGCACATCGAGCTGATCACCCGGGCCCAGCCGGATCTCGGCCTCGTCCGCGCCGATCGCAGCCAGGTGGAGCAGGTCATCATGAATCTCGCGATCAACGCGCGGGACGCGATGCCCAAGGGAGGGCGCCTGATGATCGAGACCCGGGACGTGAACCTGGACGAGCACTATGCGGGAACCCATCCTGAGATCCGTCCCGGGCCCTACGTGATGCTGGCGGTCACCGACAGCGGCCAGGGCATGGATGTCGAGACCCAGGCGAAGATCTTCGAGCCCTTCTTCACGACCAAGGAGCGCGGCAAGGGCACCGGAATGGGACTCGCCATGGTGTACGGGATCGTCCAGAACCATGGAGGCTTCATCGAAGTGGAAACGGAAGCGGGGCGCGGCACGACGTTTCGTCTCTACTTCCCCAAGGTCCGGACCGAGCTGCGCGAGGAAACCACCTGGGCCGCTGAGCAGCAAGTGACGGCGGGCAACGGCACGATTCTCGTGGTGGACGACGACGAGGCGGTGCGCAGCGTGGCCACCGCGTTTCTCAACGAGCTGGGGTATCGCGTGCTGACCGCGTGCGACGGCGCGGAAGCGGTGGA
The DNA here is from genome assembly GCA_036004025.1 of Candidatus Polarisedimenticolia bacterium. Lineage (GTDB taxonomy): Bacteria > Acidobacteriota > Polarisedimenticolia > Gp22-AA2 > AA152 > AA152. The sequence continues at coordinate 1,944 of DASYRY010000239.1, forward strand.
GACCTACCGGATCCAGCGGCAGGGGATCGACTTGGTCATCATCGACATGATGATGCCGAAGCTGGGGGGACGGGAGTGCTTCCGGGCGCTGAAGGAGATCAACCCGCGCCTGCGCGCCGTGCTCTCCACCGGGTACGACTTCAACGCCGCGGTCCAGGAGATCCTGGACGAAGGAATGAACGGATTCATCCAGAAGCCTTACCAGATGCGCCAGCTTTCCGAGGTGGTCTCCGCGGCGCTGCTCAACTGACTTTGTTCATGCGGAATTCGATCCGGTAGACCAGGTCGTTCGCGTTCCGGATGATCCATCCGAGGAACGCGCCCGCCAGCATGCCGTTGGAGCGATCCCGGATCTCTCCCCGGAACCGTCCCCCGCTCTGGATCAGCTTCACGTCGCCCCGGTGAGTCACATGCTGCTTGTGCTGCCACACGGCCCACCCTTCTCTTCCCCGCTTCCGCTTCACGATCTGGAAGACGTAACGCGGGTTTTCCCGGAGAAGCTCGTTCAGGTCGTCCATCCCCTTCCCCTGGACGAAAACCAGATCGCAATCGATTCGTTGCACCGGCACCTCCTCAGTCCTTGTGTCCGCTGCGCGCGGCGACAATCGCCTTTTGCTTGTCGATCGCCAGTTTCTGGATCGCGGCGAACTCGGGGGTCGAGCGGATCGACGCGAACAGCGGATCGCGATCCATGGCTGGATAGGCGAGGAAGTTCTCCTCCACCACTCGTCGCAACAGCCGCAATGCCGCATCACGATCGCCGCAGCGAGCCATGAGCCCCGACATTTCGTACTTGGGCTCGGCGTCGCGCACGGCGAGCATGGCCGCGACGAAGGGAACGGTGGCTCCCTCGGACGGTGGTTTTCCCTCGAGACAGTCTTTCATCAGCGAATGGAACGGCTTGCCGAAGACATCGGTCCTTTTTGAGATGATCTCGAGGGCTTTCGCGGGATACCCCTCGCGCGTGAGGATGGCCATTTCCATCATGGCTGCGTAATCGGAGCCCTTGTCGAGTTCCGTGAACACGCGGGCCTGCCGGTAGTCGCCAAGCTGGATGAACGTCGCAGAGCAGCTGCGCCACCCCTGGTTTCCAGGATCGAGCTTCAAGGCGGTCCGGCAGGCGTTCGAGGAAGCGTCGAGCAGCCCTGCGTAGCGCAGAACGTATCCGAGCGTGAAATATGATCGGGCATCTCCAGGATTCTGTCTCACGAGGTCGTCGGCCCGCCTCAACGCCGCGAGCAGCTCGCCCCCTTCCACTTGCATCGTGATCAGACTGCCGGCCGCTTCCGTCAGGCCGGGATCGAGCTGGAGCGCCTTCTTATAGGCGGATGTCGCCCGCTCCAACGCCCTCGGTCCGCCATCGGCATAGGTACCGGAATAGTACAGGCGCCTGCCGAGCTCCCTCCAGGCCGGGGCGTACGACGGATCGAGCTCGACTGCGCGCTCCAGCAGTGGCAGCGCTTCCGAGGTCGGTTTCGGATCGCTCGATAGCGCGGAAGCGCGCAAGAATAGCCCGTAGGCCTCGGCGCTCGCGGGCTGGGTGCTCGCCCCACGAGAGGAGCTCAGCGCTCCGAGCGCCGGCAGCAGCTCTTTTCGAATCCGCGCGGAGATCTCCCTGCGAAGCGCGATCAGATCGTCGGCGGGCGAGGTGGAGCTGGCTCGCCAGACCAGCCGGTTGGAGGCGGTGTCGATCACCTCGATGGCGACCTCCAGCCTCTCCCCTTCACGCAGAAAATGGCCGGCGAGCACACGGGCCACCTGCAGCTCCTTGCCCGCCCCGTGGGGATCGATCTCCCGAGAGGCGTATTTGCGCGTGGACGCCATAGGACGCACGGCGAGCTCGGGAACATAGGACAGCGTCGTGGCGATTTCATCCGGAAGCGCGTAGCTCAGATAGTCGAGGCTGGCGTCGGTCCCGAGATTCTGAAAAGGAAGCACGGCCAGGCTGAGCTGAGCAGATGAGGCGGGCATGCTGGATCGAGGGAGCAACCATCCGGCGAGAGCGGCAAGCAGGGCCAGGACCGCTGCACCAGCGATCCAGCTAGGATGGATGCGCCGCTTTCTCACTGCCGCGGGAACCTGTTGGCTCATGCGACTGGTGTCCGAATCGCGCTTGAGGCGCTTCAGATCCGTCCGGATCTCCGTGGCGCTCTGATAGCGCAGCGTGCGGTCCTTCTCCAGGGCCGTCTCGATGATCCGAGCCAGCTCCAAGGGCAGGTCGCGGGTGATCTGGGCCGGAGGCTCGGGCGGGCGATTTAGGATCGCGTCGAAGATCACCGCCGAGGTGCGCCCGGCGAAGGGCTGGCGTCCGGTCGCCATCTCGTAGAGCACCGCACCGAAGGAGAAGAGATCGGTTCGTGAATCGAGAAGCTCCCCTCGAGCCTGCTCGGGCGACATGTACGCCACGGTGCCGATCGCGGTGCCCGGGCTGGTCAACTGCTCCAGCACGACGGCGGTGGGCATGGCGGAAGCGTGCGCTCCGGTTGCGGGCGGATGGGGGGCGGTGGCGCCGGGCTCTGTCTGCTTGGCGAGACCGAAATCCAGCAGCTTCGGCTCGCCACGCGAAGTCAGGAAGAGGTTGGCGGGCTTGAGATCACGATGCACGATGCCTCGCGCGTGCGCCGCCTCGAGGGCGTCCGCGACCTGAATCGCCACGTCGATCAAGATTCCCGGCTCCAGCGGGCCGGAGGCGAGCCGCTGGGCAAGCGTCTCTCCGGTGAGCAGCTCCATCGCGATGAACGGGCGCCCTTCATGCTCGTCGACGTCATGGATGGTGCAGATGTTGGGATGCTGCAGAGACGAGGCCGCCCGCGCCTCGCGCCGGATGCGCTCGAGCGCCTCGGGGTGATCGGCCAGGGTGTCAGGCAGGAACTTCAAGGCGACCTGCCGGCCGAGCTTGAGGTCCTCCGCGCGGAAGACCACCCCCATGCCGCCGCCGCCCAGCTTCTCGAGGATTCGATAATGGGAAACGGTCTGGCCGATCACATCCCAGCCTCTCGTGTCGAGATCTTCTCATCCGGCGACCCGCGAGTGCGAGAGCCCTTCCATCGCACGCGGCCGTCGGCCGTGAGTATAAGCCATGTCCCGCCAAGGACAGCGCATGTTCGCCCTCCCTCACACTCCAGGTTTATACTGCGCATGAAGTTCAGAAAGGAGGTGAACCGCCATGCTTCAGAGATTCCCCATGTACGCCTATATCCCCGCAAAAGACGTTGCCCGTGCACGCGAGTTCTACGAGCAGAAGCTCGGCCTTGAGCTGAAACAGGAGACCGCCGGCGGAGTGATCTACGAGTTCGCCCAGGGCACGGCCTGTTTCCTATACCCCACCCCTAACGCCGGGACATCCAAGGCGAGCCAAGCGTTCTGGCGGGTCGAGGACATCGAGCGGGAAGTCGCCGAGCTAAAACGGCGCGGCGTGAAGTTCGAAGAGTACGACATGCCCGGAATGAAAAGCGAGAACAGCATCTATACCGGCGGGGGCGCGAGGGCAGCGTGGTTCAAGGACAGCGAGGGCAATATCTTGGCCCTGGTCCAAGACGCCTCGTGACAGACTGGGCAGTCGTTTCCAGAGCCTGCCCTGGTATCGGTTCGCGTTAAGTCCGACCCTTCGGGTCACGAGATCGGACCCAAGCACGGTTCAGCAGATGTCAGGCCGCGCATTCCTGCACCGAGTCAATCCTTGGGTTTCGGCTTGACCCGGTCGCTGCAGTTCGTCGAGCGCGCCATGCCTCGAAGCGGCACGAAGACCGTGGCCATCCCGGTGGTTTCCTCTCCGAAAACGTTGGTCGCCGTGTAACTCACCGTATAGGTCCGGTCCGGCCCGTTGCGGTCCCGTTACGCATGCAGACACAATCCTGGTTCCTCGATTTTTTCTGGGAACCAATTGGGTTTTCCTTCCAATCCCAAACTAAGAAGAAGTTTTCATCATCAGCGGCTCGAGCGCTATGGGGCAATGCCATGTTTCGGCTTGATGCGAAAACCTGACGGCAGTGGGGAGACGGATAGAGGGACCTAAACAACTTGCGCCCAGTAAGACACATTGATTTG
>DASYRY010000240.1:0-1854 GCA_036004025.1 Candidatus Polarisedimenticolia bacterium
GGAGGAGAGCTACTTCTTCAGGCTCTCGCGCTACGAGAAGCCTCTGCTGAAGCATTACGCGGATCACCCCGAGTTCATCGTGCCGGAAACCCGGCGCAACGAGATCGTCTCCTTCGTCTCCTCCGGATTGAAGGATCTGAGCATCAGCCGGACCTCCTTCCGCTGGGGCATCCCCTTTCCTTCCGACTCCAACCACATCTTCTACGTCTGGTTCGACGCGCTGGCCAATTACGTCACGGCGCTGGAGTATGCCGGCTCCGAAAGCCTGTACCGGCGATTCTGGCCCGCCGACGTGCACCTCGTCGGCAAGGACATCCTCCGCTTTCATGCGGTCTACTGGCCTGCTTTCCTCATGGCGGCCGGCGTTCCCCTGCCCCGCAGCGTCGTGGCCCACGGGTGGTGGCTGCGGGACGCCGCCAAGATGTCCAAGTCCCGTGGCAACGTGATCGAGCCCAACTCGCTTCTCGACGATTTCGGGGTGGATGCGGTGCGGTATTTCCTGATGCGGGAGATGGCCTTCGGTCAGGACGCGAGCTACTCGGATGAAGCCCTCATCGACCGGAACAACTCGGATCTCGCCAACGATCTGGGCAACCTGGTGAGCCGGACCTTGAAGCTGGTGGAGAGCTCGTTCGGCGGTGTCATCCCGGAGCCCGGGGAGAGGGCGAGCGGAGAATCCCAGCTCGCCTTAGTGGCCCGCGAGGCCTGGCGCGGCATGATCGATCGATTCCACGATTACGATTTCAGCGGGGGCCTCGCGCGCGTCTGGGATCTGGTCTCCGCCACCAACAAGTTCCTGGTGGAGCACGAGCCCTGGAAGCTCGCCGCCGACGCGGACAGGAGAGCAGAGCTGGGATGGGTTCTCTATGAGGCTTCGGAGGCGCTGCGCACGATCGGCTTGCTCGTCTCGCCGGTGATGCCTCACGCGGCGCTCGGGGTCTGGACGCGGCTGGGGCTGAACCGGGAGCCCGCCGCGGGCAGCTTGAGCCGGTTCACCTGGGGGGACCTCCCCTCAGGCTCGCGGGTCACCCGGGGCGAAGGACTCTTCCCTCGCATCGACAAGAAAGCCTATCTGGCGCGCCTCTCCGCCCCGGCCCCGGTCGCGGCGGCGCCGAAGGATTCCCCATCCAGCAAGGAGAAACCCGTGGAAGAGACTTTCATCGACATCGACGAGTTCAGGAAGATCCAGCTTCGCGTCGGAAGGGTGATCGCCGCCGAGAAGGTCGAGGGAGCCAAGAAGCTCCTCAAGCTTCAGGTGGACCTGGGAGGCGAGACGCGGCAGATCATCTCGGGCATCGCCGACAAGTACGCGGCGGAGTCGCTCGTCGGAAAACAGATCGTCCTGGTGGCCAACCTCCGCCCCGCCACGATCCGGGGCGTGGAGTCCCGCGGCATGCTCCTCGCGGCGGAGGACTCGGAAGGACGGGCCACGATCGTCACCTTCGACGAGCCGGTGAACGTCGGAGCAACGGTCCGCTAAGGATGGTCTTCACCGACTCCCACGCCCACCCCGCGCTGGATGCTTTCGATTCCGATCGGGAAGAAACCCTCGAGCGGGCCCGGGAGGCGGGCATGCGCTACCTGCTGGCCATCGGATCGCTCGCCCGCGACATCGAGCTCACGCGCGGCCTCGCCGAGAAGCATCCTGACGTTTTTTACGCCGCGGGCCTTCATCCCCACGATGCCCGGGATTGGAGCGATGGGGCCCGGGAGAGCCTCGAAGCCCTCCTGGCGCATCCGCGACTCCTGGCGGTGGGCGAGATCGGGCTCGATTACCATTACAACCATTCCTCTCCCGAGAAGCAGAGGGAGGCTTTCCGCGACCAGATCCGTCTGGCCCGCGAGAGGAGCCTC
>DASYRY010000241.1:0-3320 GCA_036004025.1 Candidatus Polarisedimenticolia bacterium
GCCAAGTCCGGCGTGGGCACCATCCTCGCAATCTTCCTGGGAATCCTCATCACCTTCTCGCTGTTGATGCTCGCCTGGAGGCTTCCGCGATTACAGAGCGAAGGGCGGCTGGATTCGTTCGTTTCGCGCGAAAGCAGCTTCCTGTTCAACAACCTTCTCCTGGTGGGAATCTGCTTCGCCGTCCTCTGGGGAACCATTTTCCCCGTGCTGTCGGAAGCGGTGCGCGGCGTGAAGATCACGGTGGGACCTCCGTTCTTCAACACCGTCAACTTTCCCCTGGCCCTGGCTCTGCTCGCCCTGACCGGCATCTGTCCGCTGATCGCCTGGCGGCGCGCCTCCGCAAGTCATCTGGCACGCGTCTTCCTCTACCCGGCTTCGGGAGCTCTGGTCGTTTTTCTGCTGCTCCTGGTGGGCGGCATGCGCGATCTCGCTCCCCTCATGACCTTCACGCTGGGCGCGTTCGTGTTGGGCACGGTCCTTCACGAATTCTTCCGGGGATCGCGCGCCCGCCAGCGCTCCACCGGCGAGACGTTTCCTCGCGCCCTGGCCAAGCTGGTGGGAAAGAACCGGCGACGGTACGGAGGGTACATCGTGCACGTCGGGGTCGTGCTGATTCTGGTCGGCGTGGTGGGCTCGTCGTGCTTCCGTCAGGAGGCCACGTTCTCGCTGAGACGCGGCGAGTCGGCCGGCGCCGGACCGTACGGGCTTCGATTCACGGATACCGCGTCCTCCTCCGACGACCATATGGACCAATTCACCGCGGTGCTGGCGGTCTCCAGAAACGGGCGCCCGGTGGGAGTCCTCCGGCCGGGCCGAAACTTCTACAAGAGCTTCAACCAGCCCTCGACCGAAGTCGACATCTATTCCACGCTGCGTGAGGATCTCTACCTCATCCTCATCGACTTCGATCCCCAGACGGGGCTGGCCACTTTCAAGTACTATCTGAATCCGCTCGTCAACTGGATCTGGATCGGATGGATCGTGATCTTCATCGGCACCCACGTCGCGGTCTGGCCGAATCCCCGGGATCGGGCGCTTCTCGCTCGCTCCCGGATCATCGAAGAGCGGAGCCTTGCCTAGAAAAGTTCTTTTCCTGCTCCCCTTCCTCTGCCTTCTTGCCGCAGGCGCTCCTCTGGGAGCCTCCGTCCCCGATACGGTCGAGCAGGTCACCGGACGGATCATCTGCGATTGCGGCTGCAACAACCTGACGGTCAAGAATTGCACGTGTGGAAAGGCCGATCGGGTGAGGGCGGATGTGGCCGCGAGGCTCTCCACCGGACAGACTCCCGAGCAGGTCTTGAAGGCCTACGTCGACGAGTACGGCGAGCAGATCCTGGCCTCGCCCACGGGCGAGGGCTTCAATCTGGTGGGTTGGATCGCTCCCTTCGCCGCCGTGCTCCTCGGCGCGTTGCTGCTGATCCTGGCCCTCCGACGCTGGACGCGCGTCCCCTGGCATGAAGCGCCCTTCGCGGCCACCTCGTCGCCGGGAGGATCCGATCCCACTTTCCTCAAGCGGGTGCAAGAAGAAATCGACCGCGAGGAGTCCTGACGTGGCCGTCGTCGTCTTCCTGGCGCTGGCTCTGGGCCTCGGCTTTTGGATTCTCAGGCCTCTCATGGCCGCCGAGCGCTTCCAGGGGGGGGAGCAAGCGGCCGCCGCCGAGCTCAGCGACCTCTGGATCGTTCGCGATGTCACCTACGATACGCTTCGCGATCTTGAATTCGATTTCCGCATGGGGAAGATGGCGGAGAAGGATTACCTGGAGCTCAAGGGGAGGTACCAGGGGGAGGCGGCGGACATCCTCCAGCAGATCGAGATGCTCGAGGAGCGCCTTCAAAAGGAGGAACGGCTCGGCGACGGGCGCCGGGTTCCGGGGAAGGACCCTCGTTGAGCGGGCTCCCCTTCCTCGGTGTCAGGAACCTTCTGTTCCGCTTTGGCGCCCGGCCGGTCTTGCGAGATCTCACTTTCGATCTCCGGCGCGGAGAGGTATTGGTGCTCTTCGGTCCTAACGGCGCCGGGAAGACGACCCTGCTTCGAATTCTTTGCACCCTCCTCACCCCGGGCGGAGGAGAGGTCTTTCTCGACGGCGTACCCCTTCACAAGCGCTCCGAGCGCGTCCGCCTGAGAGGGCGGATCGGTTTCCTCTCCCACCCCAGCATGCTCTACGAGCGGCTCACCGCGCGGGAGAACCTTCAGTTCTTCGCGCGCATGTATGGCGCCTCCGATCCGGCGAGACGTTGCGCGGAATTGCTGGAGCAGGCGGAGCTGCGTGGGCGGGAGGACGACCTCGTGGAGGAGTATTCCCGGGGTATGCAGCGGCGTCTCGCTGTCGCACGAACGCTGGTTCACGACCCCGACCTGGTGCTCCTCGACGAGCCCTACTCGGGCCTGGATCCTCGCGCCGCATCCCGTCTCGGGACTCACTTGCGCGAGCTGGCTCGACGCGACAAGGCCGTCTTGCTGACTTCGCATGATTTGGAGACCGGACTGTCGGTGGCGGATCGCGTCGCCGTCCTCTGGGGAGGCACCCTGGGCTTCGATGCTCCTCGAGGGACCACCTCGTTGGAGCGCCTGAGTGCAACCTACGCATCCCTTACCGGGCGAGGCGCGTGAGGCGGTGAGCCTCCCTCGGGCGTCCCTCACGCTCTGCGCCAAGGACCTCCGCCAGGAGCTGAGGACGCGAGAGAGCTTCACCGCGGCCTTCTTCTTTGCGCTCCTCATCCAGCTGGTGTTCGGCTTCGCCTTCGATTTTCAGGATCTTGGTCTAGGCTTCCAGGACGTAGGCGCGGGAGTGCTTTGGATTACCCTGACCTTCTCCTCCATCCTCAGTCTCCAGAATTCCTTCCTCATCGAGCGGGAAACCGGCTGCCTGACCGCGCTTGCGCTGTGCCCCTGCGACCCCAGCGCCGTGTTCCTCGGGAAATTCCTGGCGAACGTCGTTTTCGTCCTCGCCGTGCAGGGACTGGTGCTTCCGATCTCCGCGCTCTTCTTCGGCTATGATCTGTCGGGCGTGGCCCTGCCGCTCGCCCTTGTCGTGACGGTCAATGCCGCAGGCTTCTCGGCCCTCGGCACGCTCTTCGCGGCCATCAGCGTTCGCACGCGGCGCAGCGAGCTGCTCTTGCCCTTGCTTCTCTTCCCCGCGGCGACCCCGGTCGTCATTTGGGGGGTGAAGGCCACCAAGCTCTGCCTCTCGGGGCGGGGGCTCGGAGAATTCGCGTACCTGATCGGCCTGTCCGCCTGCTTCGGAGTGATTTTCATCGTGGCCGGAATCCTCCTGTTCGACTTCGTGCTCGAAGAGTGAGCGCTCCCATGGAAAAGGTCG
>DASYRY010000242.1:0-7359 GCA_036004025.1 Candidatus Polarisedimenticolia bacterium
CCGCGCTTCTTCGTCCACGTGGCCGCGCTGGAGATGCACCCGCTGGACACCGAGGACAGGCTGAAGCCGCTCGGCGAGAGCCAGGGGATCGGCTATTGCAACATCACCAAGTGCTGCACCAAGGTCTGTCCGGAGGAGATCACGATCACCGACAACGCCATCATTCCGCTGAAGGAGCGGTGGGTCGACCGGCACTTCGATCCGCTCCGCAGGCTGGGGAGGTGGCTGTTCGATCGCTGAGCCGAGCCGCGTTGCCGGTCGCCTTGGAATAGGAGGACATCATGTTCGAGTTGAAGAAGATCTCCCGCCAAGGAATCCCCGCCGCCCTTGCCAAGGCGGAGCGCTATCGCCTCATCAATCAGCCCCGGATGGCCGAAAGCATCTGCCTGGACATCCTCGAGGTGGAGCCGAGCCACGAGGAGGCGCTCGCGATGCTGCTGCTCTGCCTGACCGATCAGTTCTGGAGGCCAGGCTATGGAGTGGGCCTGAAGGAGGCGCGCGATCTCCTCTCCCGCTTCCCGGAGGGGTACCTGCGCGACTATTACGAGGGGGTGATCTCCGAGAGGTGGGGGAAGTCGCTGCTCACCGGACACTCGTCGGCGAACGCGGCGGTCGACTGGATCCGGCAGGCGATGACACAGTTCGAAAAGGCCCTCGCGAAGAGTCCTCCGGGCAACGACGAGGCGATCCTCCACTGGAACGCCTGCGCCCGCCTCATCACCCGTCTCGAAGCTTCCGGCTCCATCTCCGCCGAGGACGAAGGCGGTTTCCGCGACGACGTCCCACCTTACTAAGCGGAGATTCCCCGGCGGCGCGCTTCCTCAGCAAGCCCCCCAGCGCATCCGACTCCCGAACCGCTGCACTCATCGTAGCTCTCTAGAAGGCTCTGTCCTCGCCTCGCCGCCCCGATACAGAATGGAATTCTTGGCCGTACCCCCGGGGTGCCAGTCCTTCTCCCAGCTTCACGGCCTTGGGGAGGGAACCGCATGGTCGGTGGATTAACGTGCGACGCAGATCAACGGCGGTGCCGGTCCGCAAGCGCGGCCCAGGGAACGACGATCCAGCCGACGAGTGCGAACCAGGCCAGAGCACGTGGGTTGGGAGGCGGGGGAGACCACGGGCCGCTCGCCCACATCAAGGTGCAGATCACGACGAACGACCAGAAGGCAACCTGTCCGATCCGGTCGCCGGTTCCCACAGTGCGCAGATAAAGCACAATCGCCGCGGCCCAGAGCGTTCCTTCGACGATGAAGGTCCCCGGGATCGAGTTCCACAAGCCCAGGCCCAACCGGGGTGACGGGCCCGGCCACAGCGGCATGTCGGGGGCGTGAGTGACGAAGTCGAGCACCCAGTGGCTGACCACGAGAGCGCCGAGAAGGGTTGCGGCTCTCGCCGGAATCCCTCGCCAGCGGGCAATTCCAGCGAGGACCGCCCCCCAGACGAGGCCCATCAGGAGGCTGTGGGACCACGGGTAGGAATCGAAGACGAGAGGCGTGAAGGCCATGGCGCCGAGGACGATCCGGACCCGCTCCACGCCGAGCAGCAGGAAGACGGGCCAGAGCAGGTCGGAAGCCGTGGCGGCCGCGACGAGCCAGCCCAGGGAGACGGACGGCGCGGCGCGCTTCCCCGCAAGGGCCAAAGCGAGATGTCCTACGAACATTGGCGGCCTCCTCGAAGCTCGATCAGGATCCTTTCGGGTGCAGGCGCGAGCCAGTCCTAAGGGCGCCTGTCCGCCCCACGTCCCACTTCATCCATGTCAGGATAAGGTGCACCGGCAGGTAGAAGCCGAGCGGCACGAATGCCATCATGACCGCGAGGTAGAGCCAGCCGGGTATATAGGATTGCGGCCTCCCCGGACCCAGGATCCAGTTGAGGTTGCGCACCGGATCGGTGAGCAGGTAGCTGACGGGGAGCACGATCCAAGTGAGCGCGGTCTGCGCCGCGAGCGCGCGCCGATCGTAGCCCAGCCAGTAGACCATCCACACCAGCCCGGCGGGCACCAGCGGATGGAACAGGGACAGGATGCGGATGAGAAGCGGAATGCGGGCGTCGAACATGTAGGTCGTCGCATTCAACGGATGCCAGCCGGTCGACAATCCGAGGATGAAATCCAGATTCCAGCCCAATCCATCCGTTACGAAGGTCGCGAGCAGCATCATGCTCGCGATCAGGCGGCTTCGCAGCCACAGGGCGAGCACCGTGCCGATGAGGCCGATGTCGGAGAGCCACAGAAAGTTGATGGGTCCCGAGTTCCTCCAGTGCGCGACGACGAAGACACCAAGGAACAGGGTCGCCACCGTCTTCAACCACAGGGGAAAGAGGGCGCGGGAGTCGACTCCGGCGCGAGACAGGACAGCCTTCCTCATGACGCCTGGATCCCGAACCCCCGCCGGTCTCGGGAACGCCCCATGAAGCGCCAGGAGAGATCGGCGGCGAGATCGACTAGAACCGCGACTTCCTCATCAGCTTCTCGAGGCTCAACCGGCCCGATCCCTTGGAGGCGATGAACAGGAAGACGAAGCAGTAGACCACCGCCAGCTCGCCGTGATTCAGGATGGGCCAGAATCCGCCCGGCGCGTGAGCCATGAAATAGGCGACCGCCATCATGCCGCTGGCGAGGAATGCGGCATACCCGGCCCACAGACCCAAGGCCACTAGGACGCCTCCGCCGAATTCGATGATTCCCCCGACGGTCATCAGCCCCCCGGTGGCCCGGCCCTGGCCGCCCAGCACGCCGAAGAGCTTCTGAGCGCCGTGACAGGCGAAGAGAAATCCGATCACGATGCGCATGATCGCGTAAATCCACTCCGAGTATTTCCCCAGCCAACGCTCCATCGGTTACCTCCTTGCTCCGTGTCGTATCGCGGGACGCGTGAGGCGAATCGGGTGTGTGAGGATGGGCGGAAAGAGATCGAGGCTCGTGTGGTCCACGTCGGCTCCCGCGGAAAAGTTGCGGATGCTCAGTGGAGATCAGGGGCCGGACTATAGCCGAGCGCAGGACTCGAATCAACAGCGCCAACGCTCTTCGCGGCGAGGGGCGCGGGCGCTCAGACGGCGAACTGCTCCGGTCGCCAGGCGAGTCCCAGCTCGGAAGGAGAAGCGATGTAGCCGAGCAGCGCGGAGGCGGCGACGACCTGCGGGCTGGCGAGGTAGCCCTCGCCCCCGACGCCCATGCGGTTCTGCCAGTTCCGGTTGAAGCTCGTGATGGCCCGCTGGCCCTTGACCAAGGCGTCGGGGCCCTGGCCGAAGCAGGGACCGCACCAGGACTCGCGTATGACGCCTCCGACGCTGCGCAAGACCTCCGCGATCGACTCGCCCCCGAGGCGGGGGTCGGGGTTTTCGATCCGCTTCTTGACGAGACCGCTTCCAGGAAAGATGACGAACTGGGTGTTCTCCGCCACCCGGGTCGCCCCCGCGTCACGCGCCGCCCGCACGACGAGCGCCGCTCCCAGCAAGTCCTCATATCCGCCGTTCGTGCAGGAGCCGATGAGCGCCTTGTCGAAGGTGATGCGCTCTTTGGCGATCTCCTCGGCGGGATAGGCGTTTCCCGGACTGTACGGCTTCGCCACGAGCGGCACGACTTCGGAGAGGTCCAGCGTCTCGTCGATTTCGTAGCGCGCATCTTCGCCGGGCGAGATCGGCGGGTAGGGGAGCGCGATACCGCGCTCCTCGAACCACTTCGTGGTGATGGCGTCCTGGGCAAAGATGCCGTTCTGCGCTTCTCCCTCGGCCATCATGTTGGCGATCGTATTGCGGAAGGGGATCGGCAGCTGCCGGTCGGCGTCCACGAACTCCACGCTCATGCCTCGCGACTGTGCCGCGCCCCAGCGGCGCAGCAGCTCCAGCACCACATCCTTGCCGTTCACCCAGGGCTGCAGCTTCCCGCCGAAAACGACGCGGCGCTGCCGCGCCAGGGTGAAATAGATCGCCCCGGTGGCCCATCCGTATCCGAGCGTCGTGCTGCCGACGCCGATGCCCACCGCGCCGTAGGCGCCGTAAGCCCGGCTGTGCGAGTCGGCGCCGGGATAGAAGCCTCCCGGCACGATGAGTCCCTGTTCCGGAAAGTAGAAATGGAAGATGCCGTCTCCAGGAGTGGCGAAGTGGGGAGAGCGGATTCCATGGCGCATCGCGAACTCGCGAGAAATGGAAGTCTGCCTCTCGTCGGCGTCCTTTCCGGTGAAGACGAAATGGTCGCTGGCGAAGGCGGCGCGGGAAGGAAAAACGGTGTCGCCTCCCGTGATCCGGTCGAAGGTATAGATCGCGAAGGGGCCGGTCCCGTCGGAGGCGGGAAGGAGATCGGCGTAGACGCGCAGCGTCTCTCCCGGCGCCACCTTCGCCTTCCTGTCCACGCGGTGCGACCAGACGATCTGCTCGGTCGTGGTCATGCCGCGCGCCTCGGCGGGCGGGGGGAATTCAATCGCCGGAGGGGTGCGGAGCGATTCCAGGAAATCGCGCCGGCCGACGGCGAAGATGCCGCCGCTGCGCCGGATCTCCTCCTCGCGAGACGTGAGAGGAGCGACGGGATATGTCTTCCCCTGCGTCACGTTGGTCAGCTCTCGCGTGCGCGTGTCGAAGCGCAGCTCGTCCCCGTCGCGTGCGTCGGTGACGGCACCGGGGGACTGCGCCACGTGCAGCCCCAGGTTCAGCGCGTTGCGCCGGAAGATGTCGCCCATATTGTCGCCGCATACGATGACCATCTCCCTTCCCGCGTCCTCGGCCACGCCCTTCAGGCCCGCCGGCGACATTTCGCGCGAGGAGCCGATGGCGAAGCGGTCCCCGGCGACAAGGAAATTCTCCCCGCGTCGCACGCGCGCTGCGAAATCCGGCATGAGGTAGCGGAAGGAGCCGGCCTTCCAGCGGGCATCCAGCGTCTCGAGGCTCTCGGAGACGCAATCCGCGGCGGGCGTGATCTGGTCGGTATCGATCGCATCCAGCTTCCTGCCGGGACGCTTCGGATCCCAGAAGATGAGCGCCCTTCCGGTGATGAGGTGGCCCTGGTCCGTGGAGACCGCTTCGGTCCGAGCGGACCCGAGAATGCGCTCGATCGTGACGCCGGGCTTGAGGCGGGGCGGTTCGATGGGATTCTGGCTCATGACTCCTCAATCTTATCAGAGACCCGGGACGTCCTCTGCGGAAGGCCCGGTTTCACGGTAGAGTCCCCCGGACGGGAGCCTTTCGGGCCGCTTCGGGCGAGGCTCGCCGGTGATCCACCACCGCTCGCCGAAAAAGTGAAGACGGGACCACCGGCCCTGCGTACCATTCTCGCAGGCGCCGAAGAACGGCGTCCAGGAGGGCTGGCAGATCATGGAAAATGGAATGACTTCACGCAATGCGTCGCGGCTGTTCGTCGGTCTGGTCATCATCGCGCTCGGGGCCATCGCGCTTCTCGACAATTTCGGCGTCGTGAGGATCGGCAACGTCTGGCGCTTGTGGCCTCTGATCCTCATGGCCGTCGGTCTCTCGAAGATCCTGCGTCCCCGGGGATCTCCGGGACGAGGCGCCGGCACGATCCTCACCGTCGTCGGATTCTGGCTGCTGCTCGAGAACCTCGGAGTATGGCCCTACAGCCTCGGCGAGCTGTGGCCCCTGATCGTCGTGGCCATCGGGGTCTTCCTCGTCTGGGGCGCGCTGGGGAACCGGCCCAAGGGACCCTTGCCGGACGACTCCTCCCGTGTCAGCACCTTCTCGATGCTCGGGGGGACGGAGCATCGCTGCAAGTCCCAGGACTTTCAGGGCGGCGACGCGACGGCGATCCTCGGCGGCTGCAAGATCGACCTCCGGCAGGCGGCAATCAAGAGCGGCGAGGCGTTGCTCGACGTCTTCGCGATGTGGGGCGGGATAGAGATCATCGTTCCGCGGAACTGGAGCATCGTGCTCAAAGGCGCGCCGATCCTGGGAGGCTTCGAGGACAAGACCGATTCCTCCCAGGAAGCGGGCGGACCGCGCTTGATCGTCCGCGGCACGGCGCTGATGGGCGGCGTCGAAATCAAGAATTAGGAGGGGATCATGGAGCCGAGACAGGAACAGGAATCGGAGCCGTCAGGGCCCGGAGTCGGAGCGGTGCTCCTTGCGTTCGCGTTCTTGGGATTGGTGGCGGTGGCCAGCGTGCGGGTGTCCCAGCGCCATGGTGAGAGGGAAGGGGAAGGATGGCCGAACGGCTCGATCCGCGAGAGCGCGGACGGGTCGAGCGTCGAGATGGTGGCCGCCATGCGGCGGGCGGTCCATCGTAGCGAAGCGCGCGCCCTGCGCAGCGCGGAGATGGTGACGATCGCCGGAAACGGGACGCTCGACCTGACCGAAGCGAGAATGGCCGGCTCCAGCAGTCGCATGGACGTCGTGGTGATCGCCGGGCGCGCGCTCGTCCGAGTGCCGCCGGATTGGTCCGTCGTCACCGACGACAGCCTCACGGTGGGAGCGCTGCGCAACCACGCGCGCTGGGCGGAAGCAGCGCCCGCCCGGACCCTGCGTCTCGACGCGGTGATCCTGGGGGGCGCGCTCGAAGTGACCCACTGACCCGGGAGACATGCCGCGCATGAAAGCCGCGCTTTTCGTCGCCATCGGGACGCTGCTCGGAGCGCTCCTCGCGACGTACCTCGGTCTGTGGGCCGGCGCGCCCCCCGACGAGGCGCTGCTGCTCGGAATGCCGCTCGGCTTCGTGCAGGCGGCGCTGTGCTTCGCCGCGCGCTTTCCCGCCCGCGCGGCCCCGCTCGCTCCTGGCAGCATCGCCCGCGTGGCGGTGACGCACATTTCGGCCGCGATCGTTTCGACCGCCGCCTGGGTTCTGGCCGGTTTCGGGCTGGCGCGGCTGCTCGAGCGGGCGACGGGTCGCGCCGGCGTCGCCGCCCGCTTCGGGCAGGATGCCGCGGGACTGGCGCTCACGGGCGTGCTGATCTTCCTTCTGGCGGTGACGGCGCAGTATTTGCTGATCGCTCTCGAGTCGGCCCGGGACGCCGAGATGCGGGGCGTGCGCGCCCGGGTGCTGGCGCGGGAGGCCGAGCTCCGGGCGCTTCGGGCGCAGGTGGACCCGCATTTCCTCTTCAACAGCCTGAATTCGATCGCCACCCTGACGGGCGAGGATCCGGACGCCGCGCGGCGTATGTGCCTCCTGCTCGCCGGGTTTCTGCGCCGGAGCCTGGCCCTCGGACAGCGCGATCGGATCTCGCTTGGAGAAGAGCTCGACCTGGTGACGGAGTATCTGAAGATCGAGGCGATCCGCTTCGGCAGGCGCCTGGAGGCGGTCGAGTCGGTGGAGGAGGGTTGCCGCGACTGTCCGGTTCCCCCGCTCCTCTTGCAGCCGCTGGTGGAAAACGCGGTGCGCCACGGCATCGCCCAGCTCGTGGAGGGAGGTACAATCCGGCT
>DASYRY010000243.1:0-8343 GCA_036004025.1 Candidatus Polarisedimenticolia bacterium
GATCCGAAGATTGCGAGGCTCTGCCCCGACCTGTTCCTGGGCTCCCGGGCGAATCTGTGGATCGCCGCCGGTCCGAGCATGGGGAAGGAACGCGATCGTCCCGAGGGCGCCGTGGTGCGCACGGATGGTGACGGCCGCTTCGAGCTGAAGAGCTTGAAGGGAGCGAAGGCGGAGATCATCTTCGTCACGGCCGACGGGTACGCGCCGCACGTGGAGGTCTGCGATGCCGGAAAGCCCCTGAACGTCGATCTCGACGAAGGCAGGGATCTCGCAATCCAGCTTCTGTCGAGGGACGGCAAGCCGGTGGAGGAAGGGGATGCGACGCTCGTACCTCTTCACCTGTGCGGACCGCTGATCGACGCATTCCGAGAGGATCTCGTCCAAACCGCGAAGGCGGACGAGGAGGGGAGAATCGCCTTTCGTCACGTTCCGGACGGCGCTTATGCCTTGCGGGTCTCGGGAAAGGGGTGCGGCACCAGCAACGCCGCGCCGATGCTGGTCCGAAAGGGGAGCACCGAGTTCAGGATTCAGGTGCCGGCCGGAAGCACCCTCCGAGGCAAGGTGGAGGTCGGGGCCCGGGCGATGCATTCTCCCGGGAGGATCGTGGCGTTCTGGAGAGACGATGCGGGGCCGGGATGGGCCGAAGCATCGATTTCCGCCGCCGACGGGTCGTTCGAGCTGCAGGGCCTCCTCTTCCCTTCGGAGTCCAGGTTTCTTGCTAGAACCGAGGATAGACTTTCCTCTCGGCTGATGTCGCTGAAGGATCTCGGAACGACGGGAGAGACCCTGAAGAGCCCCATCCCGCTGCAGCCTGCCGGAATCTGGCGGGGAAGGTTGGATGAGCATGTGCGAATCTCAAGGCTGATCGTTCATCTCATTCTCCCCGACGCATGGCCACCCGAGGAAATACCCGCTCCGATCTCGGTGTCCGTCAAGCCGGACGGGAAGTTTGACGTCCCGGGAGTCCCGCCGGCAGCGGAAGGGCTTCGAATCGTCGCGCCGGAGTACGGAGCAATAGAAGTTGGCCTGGATCCCTCCGCCTTGCAGGATCTCGGCCTCGTCAAGCTCCGGAAATGTCCCGTTGTGGAGGGAAAGGCTCTGTGGGAGGATCGGACGCCCGTCACGGAGGGGGAGCTGCGCCTCCTCTCGGCATCCGGCGTCCTGTGCCGAACGGAGCTGACCCCGGAAGGCGAGTTCGCCTGTCCCCTCGCCTCGCCGCCCACAGCCGGCCTTCGGTACCAGGTTCGTCGAGGCGACGCCGCGTTGCGTGTCTCGCCTTTGGCCGGCGCAGATGAGACCACCTTGATCGCCGACTCCGGCGATTCCTTCCTCCTCACCGTTTCACGCCCCGACGGTCGGACCCGGGTGCGGGATGTCCAGCTGGAAAACTCGTCCGTAGATCGTGCAGAAAAGACGATCCGGTTCGGCCATTCGGAGCGCGGAGCCTTCACGCTACACGCCGATGCAACGACATCCGCGGGATGGCGGGTTTCGGGCTTCGCGGGAACGCCGCGCGTCATGGTCCCATGGAATCCACGCAAGGAAGGAGAGGTGCACCGAGTTTCCGTGACCCTTGCGGAAGGGCCGGTGGTCTACGGGACTGTCTCCGCCGCGGGATTGGGCAGGCCCATCGGAGGGGCTGAAATCGGGCTCGATTCCGGGGAGACGGAAAGGTGGAGACGCGCCCTCGTGACCCGTGTGAGTCACGCTGACGCTGCGGGAACGTGGCGCTTCGAGGAGGTGAGCGAGGCGGCTTACCGTCTCTTCGGATCGGCTCGCGGCTATGCGCCGAAGGTCGAGGTTGTCTCCGTCCCGAAGGATGCCGGCCGTCCCCATGACCTTCTCCTCGAGCGTCCGGGAGGTGTGCATGGAAAGGTGCTGGGGATTCGCGAAGGCGCGACGGCGATGGTGCGCCTCAGTCCCTGGAGATGGTGGATGGGCTCCACGAGCTATTCGGTGAGCCCGGATGGAAAAGGAGAGTTCTCCATCGAGCCGGTGCCTCCAAATCGATACCGCCTCTCGATTGAAATCAGTGGGCAGTCTCCTGAGACGGACGGGCCGTCGGACAGGGTTTGGCAACAGGGGAGCGTCGAGGTGAAACCGGGGGAGATCTCCGAGGTGGAGATCGATTTGCAGAGAGGGATCGACCTGACGGGGCGAGTCTTCCTGCGTGGGAAGCCGATGCCGGGCTCGTATCTGGAGTTCTTGCGAGTGCCGCGGAGGAATAGATCGTTCCGGCCCCGTTCGGCAAATATGCTCAAGACGGATGCTAAGGGCGGCTACAAGGTGACGCTGCCTCGCGCCGGGACTTACGAAGTGACGCTTTACGCCCATGAAGGGAAGAACGTGGCGCTTATTCGGATGGATCCGCTACTGGAGGTGAGCCAGGACAATCCGCAGAAGAAGGACTTCAGTTTTTCCGCAGGTCGTCTCAGCGGAAGGTTCCTGGACGAGGGAGGGAAGCCGATCCCTCAGGTCACCGTGGCGATTCAGCAAATCCTGACCAGAGGTGGGGAGGCTGAAGCGGCTGATAATTCCAACTATGGCAAGGAATACCAGACGAGTGGGGAGGATGGAAGATTCGACGCGAGACCAATCGGAGGAGGAGAGTACAGGGTAACGGCGCGCGCTTCGGGCTATGCTGCCTGGGTATCGGAAGCCGTTTCCATCGCTCCGGATCAAGAGGTAGATCTCCAGGATGTCGTCCTCAAAACCGGGAGTTCTCTCCAAGTCGTTGCACTCGATCCGAGCGGTGCGCCACTCCAAGACGCGACGATTCTCGCCGGCAGGAGCCTGTCGCTCGATTCCTTCGACGTGATGCGCGCGGGAATGAGCGGGGAAAGCGGGGACAGGACCGGGGAAGACGGCAAGGCGATGCTGGAAGCTCTCTTGCCCGGCACCTATGCCCTCCTGGGATTGTCGTCCGGGCTCGCGCCGGCGTTTTTGGAAGGCGTGAAGGTTCCTGCCGTGGAGCCCGGCTCTCCCGTCCTGCTCCGCTTCCAGGTGGGCGGGACTCTTCAAGTGCAGGTTCTTGGGAAGGGTGGGGAGCCTGTCGATGGCCTGATTCCTCGGATCATCGACGGTCAGGGCCGGGATCTGACGAGCCTTTACGCCTGGCTGAGCACGTTCGCGATGGACCGCTTCATCACGGACGGCGAGGGGCGCACGAGCCTGGAGGGCATCCTTCCAGGCGAGTACGTCGTCTCGGTGGGAAGCGGGCCGACGCCGCAAGGACGGAGAGTCTCGATCACGTCGGGTCAAACGAGCCGTGCCGTGCTGACTCTCGAGGAAGAAGAGTCGGACTGACACCGCCGCTGAAACCACAGCGACGCCGTTCGCGCCACGCGAGCCTCTCGTCGCGGCGAAGCGATGACCTTTTCCGAGCAATCTGTTCGACGCCCGTTCGCTGGCGAACGCACCCTCCTTGCAGCGCGATCAATGGATCGCCACAGCCCAATCCTTCCAGATCGGGTTTAACTCGGCGCCAATCCTGGAGTTGCTCCGGCACCGATGCGAGCGCGCTCGCCTCGCTGCCTCCTGGCATTCCTCTTGCCTTCTTCCCCCGCCGAGGAGGAAAGAATGGACGCACCGAAGCTGGCGCAGAGGGATTTGGAGCTTTTGGTTCTCAGAGCGCTTTCAGGCGATCGAGTGCCGATGTTGCTGGGAGGGCGCCGCTACACGCTGAGCGTGGATCCTCTCTTTCGACTTTCCAATGATTCCGACGGGTTCCTGTTCCTGTGCCTGGGCCTCTCCAGCCTGAAGGCAAGGCTCGATCGCCTATCGGAGTCCCTCGCCGGTGCGTCTTCCGAAAAGATTGCGAAGCTTGGGGGAGCGCAGGAATCCCATTAACCGATCGGCTCTCCATCGCTCGGAGGGTTCCTGCGGGGCGCGGAAGGGGGATCCGAGGATCCCCCCTCCCCCAGGGTTTTCTTGAAGGAGGTGGCCAGAGAGACCGTCCGTTCGCTTTCGACTTCCGGATTCGTCGAGTCATTCCATGAACGAAACCAAACCCCATGAGGAGTAGCAATATGCAGAGCATTCGAAAGATGGGCGCATGGCTGGCCTTGCCGGCGCTGGTGGCGATCGCCGTTCTGGCCGTTCCGGCCACGGCATTCGGCGCCGCCGCGGAGGAGAAGCTCTCGCGCGTCAACCTGAACACCGCTACCGTCGACGAGCTCACGACCCTGCCCGGGATCGGCCCTTCGTACGCCAAGCGTATCGTGGAATTCCGCGAGAAGAACGGACCCTTCAAGAAGGTGGAGGACCTTCTCAACGTCCAGGGCATCGGCGAGAAGACCCTCGAGAAGATCCGCGATCGGGTCGTCGCCTCGTCGGGAAAGTAGGGTGATCCCCGCACGGGTCCCGGGGGAGTGCCGGAGGCGGCACCGGTGCGCTCCTGCGGACCCGCTGCGGGGGTATTCCTTGATCGAGCTGCTGATCGTGCTGGCGATCGCCGGCATCCTTCTTCTCTTCACGGTGCCCCTGGTTGCGTCCACCGTGGCCCGCGAGAGGCTGCACGCCGCATCCCTGGAGATGGCCCTCGAGTTCCGAGGTCTTCGCCAGCGGGCCGTCACGGAGAGGCGAACCTATGGCCTGCGATTCGTTGCGGCGGGATCGAGCTGGAGCCGCTCGCTGTACCTTGATGGAAACGGTAATGGAATCCGGAGCGTGGACATTCTCTCCGGGAAGGATCCCCTCGTGGAAGGGCCCGAGGATCCGTCCACGCGGTTCGAAGGGATCCGGGTGGGGCTTCCCACCTCACCTGTTCCTCAGATCCCTCCGTCGACCGGCTCCATTCCTGCTCCTGGGGACCCGGTCAAATTCGGCAACACGAATCTTGTGAGCTTCTCGCCGAGCGGATCGGTTTCGGGTGGGACGCTCTATATGACCGACGGATCGCGGGTGGCCGCGGTGGTGGCCTACGGTCCGACCGGAAGAATTCGCTTGCAGCGATTCGATCCCGGCGAAGGCTGGAGGAGCGGATTCTGATGCTCGAGAACCCGTCAAGAGACAAGGGGTGGCAGATGACTCAGCAGATCCTCGAAGCGCTCCAGAAATCGATGCGGGGATGCGGCCAGAAGGTTCTCTCGGCTCTCGGAGCCCGTGGCCACCGCGAAGTAGAGGATCCCGGCGTTGTTGGCGGTGTCCCGGTCCACCAGCATGTCACCGACCAGAATCGTCTCCGCGGCCTCGCAGCCAAGGTCGCGAAGGCATCGGAAGACCATCTCGGGATCCGGCTTGGCAGGGGCGAGGTCGGGACCGTACAGGACCGGGAGGAGCTCGCTCACCCCCAGGTGCTCCAGGATCTTCCTGCTGAAGTAGGCAGGCTTGTTGGTGATGACCGCCATGCGATATCCCCTTGCCTTCAGCTCGCGAAGCGTCGTCTCGACGCCGGAAAGCAGCCTGCTGCCGCTAAGCGAAACGAGCCTGTACCGATCTCGGAAGATCCGGACCCCCTCCTCGATGTTCTCCGGACCGAGGGCTTCTGCCATGAGTTTCTCGAGGCCGTGTCCCACCATTTGGACCACTTCGCCGCGCGTATATCCGGGGAGCCCGAACGATTGGCGCGCGAGATTCAGGCTCTCCGCGATGGCGTCGTAGGAGTCCAGAAGCGTCCCGTCCAAGTCGAAAAGAATGCACCGGATCAAGCTTTCTCCCTTCCCCGCGTCCCTTGGAGGGCGGGGAGAATAGCATCCGGGCCGCGGGGCATCAAGGCCCCCGCCCGGTCCCGCCGGTAACCCCCGCCCTCACCTCCCGCTACCCGAAGAGAGACGACCCGAAGTCCCCGCGGCGCCCGGCGATGCCGGCCGGAGCTCCGCGGGGACCCCGCCATTGAGGGGCGTTGGAGCGGGTGTTACAATCCCCGGCGATGGAACTCAGCCTGGCGCTGCTGCGTCTCACCCTTATTCTCTATTTCTTTGCGGCCGCGTCCGCTTTTCTCTCGGTCGCGTTCAAGCCGCGTGGGGGAGGTCCGCGGACGGTCGTTCTCGCCGCCATGGGACTGATCGCCCATGCGAGCCTCCTGATACGCCGCGGGCTGGAGGTGCGGGGTCTTCCCCTCGAGGACTACCGGGACGTGGTCTCGGCGCTGTGCTGCGCGGCCGTGCTCGTCTACCTCATCTCCTATCTGCGGACCCGGCTGGAGCTGCTCGGCGCGGTGATCCTGCCTCTCGCTCTCGTGCTGCTCTTTATCTCTCATCTCCTCCCCGCGGAGGTGGTCCCCGTCTCCCGCGACTTAGAGCGCGCACTGCTCGATTTCCACATCTTCATCGCGGTGTTGGGCGCGGCCGCGCTCTTTCTCACCTTCGCCGCCAGCGTCATGTACCTGATTCAGGAGCGTCGCGTGAAGCAGAAGCGACCGGGCGGGCCGGGCGCGCTCCTTCCCTCGCTGGAAAAGTGTGATTCGCTGGGAAACCTCTCTCTGATGTGGGGCTTTCCGCTGCTGACCTTAACCCTCATCACCGGGGGGATCTGGACCGCCAACTTCCGGGAGCGCACCACGCTCTGGGAGCGCCAGGAGTCGTTCGCGCTGCTGGCCTGGATCATTCTCGGGGTCATCGTTTCCGCCCGGTTTCTCAAGGGCTGGCGCGGCCGCAAGGCCGCCTATCTCACGATCGCGGCTTTTGCCGCGCTGATCCTCCGGATGATCGGGGTGGTGCTCTGAAGCCCATGGGCCTGGTCCTGCTCGGACTGAACCATCGAAGCGCCCCATTGGAGGTGCGCGAGCGGCTTACTTTCCCCACGGAAGGGCTGGCCGACGCGCTGCACCGGCTCACCGGATTGCCCCCGTTTCGTGAAGGAATGATCCTCTCCACTTGCAACCGGACCGAGCTGCTGGCGCACGCCGAAGGGGGCGGGGCGCAGGAGGGTGCCGAGGCGATGAAGCGCTTCCTGGCGGAGGAAAGGAGCTTTCCGGCACAGGAGCTCGATCGATACTGTTATCGGATGGTGGGGCGCGACGCGGTGCACCACCTTTTCCGAGTGACCTCGTCCCTCGACTCGATGGTGCTGGGTGAGACTCAGATCCTCGGGCAGGTCAAAGGCGCGTACCAGGCGGCCCAGCAGGCCGGGAGCATCGGTGCCGTGCTCGACCCCCTCCTGCGGCGCGCGCTGGGCGTGGCGAAGAAGGTGCGCACGGAGACGGGAATCTCCAGGCGCCCCCTTTCCGTCAGCTCCGCGGCAGTGTCCCTGGCGCGCACCATCTTCGAAGACTTGCGCGACCGCAAGGTGATGCTGCTCGGCGCCGGGAAAATGGGGGAGCTGGCGGCGCGGGCCCTCGTCGAGAGAGAGCTGGCCTCCCTGATCATCACCAATCGGAGCTACCCGCGTGCCCTGGAGCTGGCGCAGAGCTTCGGTGGGCAGGCGGCGCCCTACGAGCAGCTGCTCGAGACGCTGGAGCAGGTCGACATCGTGATCGCCTCCACCTCGGCCGTGGAGCCTGTGCTGGGTTACGAGGACGTGGCGCGTCTCATCCGGGCGCGCCGGAACCGCCCCATCTTCTTCGTCGACATCGCCGTCCCCCGGGACATCGACCCGCGCGTCAACACCATCGACAACGTCTACCTCTACGATCTGGACGATCTGGCGGGAGTGGTCTCGGCGGGGCGGGCGGAGCGCGAGGAGGAGGCGAAGCGGGCCGAGGAGCTGGTGCGCAAGGAAGTCGACTCCTTCGAGGTTTGGGTCCGGCATCAGGATTTGTCGCCCCTGATCGTGGAGGCGAAGGAGCGCATGGATCGTCTCAGGGTCTCCGAGCTGACACGGTATCGGTCGCGGCTCTCCGGCCTGAGCGAGGAGCAGTGGCGGCTCGTGGAAGAGCTCACCGGAGGGCTCTTGAAGAAAGTCCTGCATCGACCGATCCGGGCTCTCAAGAGTTCGGCGCGACACCCGGAAGGAACCCAGCGGGCGCGATTCTTTCGCGAAATCTTCTCCGGCGAGGACCCCTCGGAGCCCTCCGAGAGCCCGCAGGAGACGGCTCCCGTCGGAAAAGAGGGTGAGGATGACCCCTCCGATCCCTCCTGAGACGGCGGGCCCGCGGGTCCGGTGGGTGCTCGGTTCTCGCGGGAGCCGCCTCGCCCTGGCCCAAGCGCGATGGGTCGAGCAGCAGTTGCGCCACTTTGCCCCTTCGCTCGAGGTCGTGATTCGCGTCGTGAAGACCACGGGCGATCTCCTTGCCTCGGCTCCCATCGCCTCCGGAGAGAGCGTCGGGTTGTTCGTCCGTCAGCTCGAGGAAGAGCTGCTCGCGGGTCGGATCGACCTTGCCGTGCACAGCCTGAAGGATCTTCCTCTCGAGCAGCCGAAGGGGCTGCGCATCGCGGCGGTTCCCGTTCGCGAGGACCCGCACGA
>DASYRY010000244.1:0-2637 GCA_036004025.1 Candidatus Polarisedimenticolia bacterium
ATCCGGAGACCAGACGGGACTGAAGCTTCCGTCACCGTCACTCCCCAGAGGAGCCGTGGAGCTTCGCCGTAGATCCCGGATCCAGGTTCCGAAGCCCCTTTCCGTTCTGGCCTCCATGGCGACCCGGGTCCCGTCCGGCGAAATCCTGAAGCCGAGAACCCGCATGGGCTCCTGGAACGCCGGCGTCTCCTTGCCGGCCCGATCCACCCAGACGAACTCCGTCGCCTGGCTCCGGTCCTGGATTTCTGATTCGCGGTAGACCAGAGTCCCCGCCGCGGAGAGCGAGTACTGGGCGCTGCCGTCGCCGCTTTCCTGATCTCCCGTGCTCGCGAGCACGCCTTCCAGCACGGGCTTCGCCGGCCCTGTGACCTCGAGCCTTTCCGCGTCGAAAGGGGCGGCGAAGAGCACGTTCTGGCGCACGAAGAGGAGGCGCCCACCCGGAGCGTAGCGCGGATAGGATCCGCCGTGGAGCAGCAGCTTGCGTCGTCCCGTCGCGATCTCGGCCGCTTCGATGTCGGCGTCGTCGTAGTCCTGGCCCGTGCGCTGGGTCATGAAGAGCACAGCCTTCCCTCCGGGGAGCGGGCTTGGCCAGCGGTGCGAGCGCTCGTCGGAAGCCGCGGCCAGCTGCGTGAGCGGCTCGGACTTCCCGCCCGTGGACCTGGCCTTAGAGAGAGCCGTGTCGAAGCCGCTGGCGAAGACGATCAGGTCGTTCTCGTCCCAGCAGCCGCCACGCCCCTGATCGCTCTTGAGATCAGCGATTCGGACCGGAGCTCCACCCTCGGTCCCGACCTTCATGAGACCCCGGCTGGAGAAAAATCCGATCCAGTGACCGTCGGGAGAGAAGAAGGGGCCGCGGGCGCCGTCGGTTCCCGAAAGCGCCATGGTCTCCGCCCGATCCAGCCGATGGACGTAAAGCTTGCGGCTACGCTCTTCGCCGGCGATGAATGCCAAGGTGCGTCCGTCAGGGGAGAGGATCGCAGCGGCGCCCAGCCCGACGTTTCCCGGAAGAGCGCCCCCTTTGGAAAGCTCCACCTTGAGGCGCATCACGCCGGGAAGGTCGGAAGGAACCGCCGTGCTGCGCCGGAAGGCCCAGGTTGCCGCAAGAGCCACGGCGAGAAGTGCGGCGAGGGCCCACGGAAGCATGACTCGGCGCACGACCGCGACCGGGACCGTGTCCGTCACCTCCCCGGCCGCGGCGGGTGTCTCTTCGAGTGCGATCCGCGCCTCTCCAATATCTCTTAGCCGCTGCTTCGGATCCTTCGTCAAGCATCGGAGCAGGAGTTTCGTGAGCGATCCGCCGGTGCCCGGGGGGAGCGCTTGCCAATCCGGCTCCGCCCGCAGCACCGCCGCCAGCGTGTCGGAGATCGTCTCTCCGCCGAACGCCGGCTTCCCCGCCAGCATCTCGTAAAGAACGCACCCGAACGCCCAGATGTCCGCCCGGCGATCCACCGGTCTCCCGCGCGCCTGCTCCGGGCTCATGTACGCGGCTGTCCCCAGAATCATCCCCACTCTCGTCCCCATCGACGTCATCGTCGGGGACATCGACGGACTCCCGGACGGCGCTTCCGGCTCGAAGGCCTTGGCGAGGCCGAAATCCAGCACTTTCACTTTTCCTTCCGGGGTGAGCAGGATGTTGGCGGGCTTCAGATCGCGGTGGATGATGCCGTGCTCGTGGGCCGCCTCCAGCGCCTCGGCGATCTGCCTGGCCGCCGGGAGGGCCTCCTCCACGGGCATCGCGCCTCTTTGGATCCGCTTCGCCAGGTCCTCTCCCTCCACCAGCTCCATGGCCAGGAAGTGCACGCCATCCGCTTCGTGCAGCCCATGGATCGTCGCGATGTTCGGATGATTGAGCGACGCGATCAGCTTCGCCTCCCGCTCGAACCGGGCCAGCCGCTCGGCGTCTTCCGAGAAGATCTCGGGCAGGATCTTGATGGCCACTTCGCGATCCAGCGTCGTGTCGGTGGCCTTCCACACCACTCCCATCCCTCCTTCGCCGATCTTCTCGACCAGGCGGTAATGCGACAGCGTCCCCCCTTTGGCCTGGCTCACCGGAGCTCCCCCCCTGATTCGAAGACTCCCGCCGCCGAGAGGATCTTGGCTCCCGCTGTCACGGCCCATCTCCGGCTGACCCATCGGGTCAATCTTTCAAGAGCCGGATTGCGACCCGGAAACTTGGCGAGGACGCAACTTGCCTGATGTCGGGTCGGGGGCGCATGAGCCGAGACGTTCCTCATCGCTTCAGCTTCGAGATCCACTCGGTCATCAGGGTGATCGGGGCGGACCGAGGCGCCTGAGGCACGCGCCCCAATAGAAACTCCTTCCCGTCCCGGCTGAGCAGCCAGAAATCCAGAGAGGAGATCTGGAACAGCTTCTGCGGCGCTCCGATTTCCAGAGCCCCTCCCTGCGGAGTAATGCGCACCGCATCGATGCTCAAGTCCCTGCTCTTGTAGAAGATTTCGCGGCCATCCGGCGCCCATTGAGCTGCGAAGTTCTCGTCTCCATCGCTGGCAATCTGATATTTGCCGCCGGGCCCGGGGAACGGGGTGACGTAAAGAGACTCGGTCCCCGAATCATCGGACCAGTAGGCGACGTACTTTCCATCGGGGGAGAACTTGGGAAGCATCTCGGCGAAGCTGG